>JASEHG010000004.1 GCA_030018855.1 Candidatus Brocadiaceae bacterium | reverse complement strand
AAAGGACTCTTTCATGCTGGACACTTCTCCTCTCATGTGTACTGAATAGCCCGCAGGGAGTTCCAGTGCATCCAACTTTTTTTGTATATCCCTGGCCACTGAGCCCACATCGCGGCCAGAGACGTTCGCATACACGTCAAAGACCCGCCTAATGTTTACGTGATTCACTTCTACAGGTGCGGTCGTACGGTTAAATTTTGCGATGTTTTTGAGAAGGACGGGCTTTTTCTGCGAGGTGCTTGTGATGGGGATATTCTCCAGGGTATCAAAGGAGTTTATGTCTTCCTCAAGATACTGGGCGCCTACGAAATAGTGGTTTCCGGTGACGTGGTCGAGCCAAAAGGCAGGAGAGAAGTTTATACTGGAATTCAGAGCGGCCACTACATTGGTGACTACGTCTTTTTGTGCGACGCCAAGGTACGATGCCTTGACTCGGTCAATCTCAATATCAATCATGGGATAGTCTAGATTTTGCTGTACCCTTACATCTGCTGTGCCGGGTACACTTTGAACTAGCTGTTGTATCTTTTTGGCTATATCGTGGGCCGTCTCCATTTTTGCACCTTCCACTTGGATGTTGATAGGGGAAGGGAGTCCAAAATTTAGGGCCGCGGACAGAAGCCCCCCGGTGTTAAAGGAAAAGTCAATCCCCGGAAAACTCGGTGGCAAGATACCCCTCAAGAGTTCTACGTACTCCATGGAGGTCTTTTTGCGGTCTGGGGATAATTGAACCTCAAAAAAGGCATCACCTGGACCGGCATTAGGGGTGTAGGCGGCAGGCCAGTCATAGAGCACACCTAGGTTGGTTATCAACATCTGCAGGTCTGAAGCTGGAATCTCTTTCCTTATAGCCTCCTCTACACGGGTGACAATTTCTTCTGTTTTTTCTAAACGTGTGCCTGAGGGTGCGCGAAGGTACATCGTAAACTGACCCACATCTGTGACAGGTAAGAGCTCTGTTCCTATCGCAAAGAAATACAAGGAGAGTGAAGCAGCGAAGATACCAAAGATACCTCCCAGCACCGCCGCCCTGTGCCTTAATGACCATTTTAGTATTCCCAAGTAAACATCGTAGAGGTAGCTGAACTTTCTAACGAGGCGTTTGCCAAAGTTCCGTAGTCGGACACATTTTTCTCCCCGAACTCTTTTTCCCTTTACTTCTAGGCCAGAAGTTTCTTTTCTCTCTGGGAGGAAGTGTGCACAGATAAGTGGAATATAAGTCATAGATATAAGGTAGGAGATACCCACGGCGGAGACTACGGCAATGGCCAGGGGGGTAAAGAGGAACTTTCCCATTCCAGTGAGAAATATCACCGGGAAGAAGACTATCATTAAAGTGAGGGTAGAAACCAGGTTGGGCATGGATACTTCTTCAGCAGCTTCAATGGCCGCCTGCCTCCTTGGTTTGCCCATGGCAAGATGCCGGGCCGTGTTCTCAACTACCACAACTGCATGGTCAATTAATATACCTATGGCCAGGGCTATCCCTCCCAGGGTCATAGCATTCAAGCTGTTGCCAGTGAAATAAAGGACTATAAATGGGGCGATAATCTTGACTGGAAGGTCCATGGCGACAATAGAGGTATATCTGAGACTTAGCAGGAAGATAAGGATTACCAGCGAGGCAAGGAGGGCGCCCAAGACCCCTTCTTCCTCCAGACTTCTGATAGCCTTACGGACAAATGTGGACTGATCCATGACGATATCAAGATTTATGCCCTTGGGGAGCTTCAACAAAAGACCCGAAAGTGCCTCTCTGACCCCTTCCACCACCTGTACTGTGCTGGCACCCGGTTGGCGGTAGATCGGGATGTAGACCTGCCTCCGGCCGTCAATATGTACTACGTTAGTCTGGATTTGATGCGAGTCTTCGGCACGGGCTACGTCCTTGACGAATACTGGGGCACCGTCAACTATCTTTACGGGAAAGTCATTAATTTCTTCAACGTTTTTTACCATGGCGTTTGCATTTATCATGTAGTCGTATCCACCTATTTTTGCATTGCCGGTTGGTATGAATACATTGTGGGCCTGGACGGCATTCACCACGTCCATGGGAGATAGCCCACGGGTCTCCAGCTTATCCCTATCCACGTACACAAGTATTCTGCGAATCTTTCCCCCGTAGACGGCAGGGGCAATGACGCCAGGAATCCCCTGTAGTAGATTTCTGAGGTCAAAGTAGGCTATGTCGTATAATTTCGTTTCATCAAAGGCGGTACTGCTTATACTGAGCAGACAGAGGGGAATGGTGGCTGTGGGGTCAAAGGGCATAATCATTGGGGGGAGGGTTCCAGGAGGTAAATAAAAAAGGTCTGAGATGGCGTAGGAGGTTACCTGTGACATGGCGGTGTTAGGGTCTATATCCGGCCTGAAGTAGTCCTTGACTATACTGACGCCGATTAACGACCTGGATTCTTGGCGAGCGATACCGTTAGACTGCCCGGTCCATCGCTCAAGACGGTTGGTAATATCCCGCTCCACTATATCGGCTGGCATCCCGGGGTAGAGGGTGAGTATTTGGACTGCTGGGGTCTTGAAGACAGGTAAGATGTCAGTAGGGATACGAAACAGAACCACCAACCCTATAATGACTATGGCTGCAATTAATACAACTATCAGATGAGGAAGCCGGATGGCTAGCTTTACTAATCCCATCTTGAACCCTCAAGCCACTTTAAAGGAGTGGTGTTAGTAACTTACCGCCGAAAACACCCTAGACGCCCAACTCTTCATACCTAATAATATACATTCCTTGCAGGGGCACTTTTATTGCAAATTTTTGAAAATCTAATAAAGATGACTATACCAAAGACTGTAGATTGGCTAAATGGGTTTCTTTTAGAGGGAATTTTCAAGAACTACAAATCTACAATCCCAAATCTCCGAACATCCCAGTATAATAGCAGTGAGGAATCTAGCATGGTAGAAAAGGAGACAGGACCACATACCGCACCTGGTGAAGTTTCGCCGGGGCAAACCCTCCCAGAGGCGGCCATCGTGGGTAGGCCCAACGTGGGGAAGAGTAGCCTCTTTAATTGCCTGGTGGGCAGGCGGATATCCGTAGTAGACCCCACCAGCGGCGTTACAAGGGACAGGGTGTCTGCAGAAATCAGATACGGTGGTAAGTGCCTTGAGCTAGTGGACACCGGGGGTATGGGGCTGGTGGACGTGGAGGAGATACGGCATCAGGTGGAGCACCAGATAGGGCTGGCCATTGAAAAGGCATCCGTGATAGTCTTCGTGGTGGACGTCCGGGAGGGGGTTACGCCCCTTGATAACTTTGTGGCAGAGAAGTTACGCCACGTGCATAAGCCCGTCCTCCTGGTGGCCAACAAGGTAGATAGCCCCTCCCTTGAACCCCAGAAGGGGGAGTTTTATAAGCTGGGTTTCGGGGAGGCCCTTTCGGTGTCTGCCCTCCAGGGAGAAGGCCGGACCCAACTCCTGGAGGAGATTACGGCCCTACTGCCAAGGGCAGAAGCAGGGGCAGGGTTACCCTGCCCCTACATGAGGCTGGCGGTAGTAGGACGGCGGAACGTGGGGAAATCTACCCTGATAAACACCCTGGCCGGGGAGGAGAGGATGATAGTGAGCGAGATACCCGGAACGACCAGGGACTCTGTGGACATCCGCTTTGATATGGACGGGAAGGTCTTTGTGGCCATTGATACGCCTGGGGTAAGGAAGCGGCGCAAGGTGGAAGGGACGCTGGAGTTTTACAGCCTGGAGAGGGCCATGGGGTCTATCAGGAGGGCGGACGTGGTGTTATTCCTCCTGGACGCCAGGGAGGAGGTGTCCCAGGTGGATAAGAAACTGGGGGGATATATAGCCGAGGAGTATAGGCCATGTGTCCTGGTTATAAATAAGTGGGACCTCGCAGAGGGGCACGAACCGCGGGAGTTTGAGAGGTATCTCAGGGCCCAGTTGCCCGGCATTGCCTATGCCCCCCTCTCTTTTATGAGCGCCAAAGACGGGGAGAACGTGGCGGAGACCATCGCCCTGGCCGGGGAACTCTTTGAACAATCAAGGACCAGGGTCTCCACCGCCGAATTAAACAGGGTTGTGCAGGAGGCCTCTTCGGCTCGCTCACCCGCAAGTAAGGCTGGGAGGCATGGGAAGATATATTTTGCCACCCAGGTAGAGGTTGCCCCACCCACCTTTGTATTCTTTGTCAACCATCCTGATCTATTTGACGCCCATTACGAGAGGTACCTGGCCAACAGGCTGAGGGACGCCTTACCTTTTTCGGAAGTGCCATTAAAGTTTTTCTACAGGATGAGGAGGAGGTAGAGTCCGACTTGAGGCTATTGCCAAAGTGGTTTTAAGTGTGGACAGCTTCTCATATATGATATACAATATATACAACATATACGTTTTATAAGGACTGGCGATACGACCCATTTGGAGGCAGTGGAATGACTAAACAGATGATTATAAGAATAAACCCTGAGGTAAAAGACAAACTCAACAAACTTGCGAGGACAGAGGGCAAGACTACAAGCCAGATGGTGAGGGAACTCCTTGAAGACTATATAAAAGAGCGGGACATCGGTGCCTATGTTGATAATTTATGGGATAGAATCGGTGGAAAGCTAAGGTCCAAAAGGGTAAAGCCCAGGGATATAAACAGCGCAATCAAAGCCGTCAGAAAAAGGCAATAATGCGGGTTGTTATTGACACGAACGTCTTCGTCTCATCCTTTTTTGGAGGAACTCCCCGGAAGATTATAGACCTATGGAAAAGTGGAGACGTAACCCTCTGCCTGTCCAGGGATATCCTTGACGAGTACGTCAAGGTATTACAAAGAATTGGCCTGCAGGACGAAAGCGAGCTTGAAGAACTGCTCTCTCTTTTTGCCAGAGGCTTTAACACCCTTTTTACCACAAAGACACCCGAAATCAGGGTAGTAAAAGATGACCCCGATGATGATAAGTTCATTGAATGCGCAGTAGCGTTAAAGGCCAAGGTCATCGTAACGGGAGATAAATCAATAAAGGCCCTGGGGGAATACATGGAGATTAAGATACTAACCCCTCAGGAGTTCTTGAAGGACTATGATATTCGCTGAAACGAGCCCCCCTAAAAACCATACATATTTCGGAAGTGCCATTAAAGTTTTTCTACAGGAGGAGGGAGTAGAACGAGAGGAGCGTAGCCACATGCAAAGAAATACAGAGGCGTAACAAATGAAACTACGAGTCTATGTAGATACTTCTGTAATCGGTGGATGTCTAGATAAAGAATTTAGAGACATCTCAAGAAGACTAATGAGGAAATTTGAAAGAGGAGAGATGATAGCAGTAATATCAGACTTGACAGCACTTGAACTGAAAGATTCGCCTTTGGAAGTCCAGAAAATACTTGATGAAATACCTGAGGAAAGCATAGAATACGTTGAATTTACCAAAGAGGCCGCGCATCTTGCCCAAAAGTATATCTTTGAGGAAGTGCTAGAAAAGGGAAAACTAGTAGATGCCGAGCATATAGCAATTGCAACTATGAGCCGTGTAGATGTGTTGGTGAGCTGGAATTTCAGGCATATAGTAAATCTACCGAAGATACGGGGATATAACTCTGTGAACCTCAAGTACGGCTACCCCTTGCTGGAAATAAGGTCCCCTTTGGAGGTGGTGAGTTATGAAGACTAAGAAGAAATTTGACGCCGTTAAGATGATGCGCAAAATCAGGGATAAGTTGAGTAAAGAGTTTGTGGATAAGAGCTACGAGGGACAAAAAGAATATATAAAGAAAAGAGTCAAAATAAGACCTGGGGCAGCACAGAAGACATAGTGCTGTTAGAAGTGAAGGGGGAGGTAGTAATTTCAGCCCCCTGGCCAATTGGGTGGCAAGCTCAATAAGTCTGATATAGTTTTACCGTCTTTCTTTTCGTAAACTCCTTCTGATTTGTTTGGCATTTGCTGTGGTAATTGCCATAGTTCCGGGGGAAACGGGCACTTCGCCCAGGGATTGTGCCACAAGACGGGGGTGATTTGGGCAATACCCCACGGCACAAGGCGCGGGAGGACGATAATTTCACTGACCCTTGTATTTTGGCGATGGCCTTTTGGGGAGAGGAGTTTTGCTGTGTGGAAGTCCCGTTTAGAAGAGCCTTCCCCTGATTTTGGGTTTATTGTCACACATAAGTCTCCAAAAAGTGCATTAAGCAGGCAGTGGTCAGTAATAAAGTCTTTTACATTAACCGCAATCAAGTAGGGTCGCCCTAATTTTCCATACTTTGTTGCCTTTTTGTCAATTGCTTTGCGTATTATGGTAGCACCCGGACTTCCCCAGTAAGCTCCATACCCTACTGTTGCAACACTTGCCTCCTCCTTTGTTTCTTTCTTATACTGGAGTATTGTTATGACTATTTTTACCCCGTTCCCTTCTAACCCAAACCTTTCTCCCGGTTTTCCATTTTCCAACATAGTCTTTAAGCCTTTTAACGATGGCCTGTTTCTTAATAAGCCCTCAAAGTCCACATCTAGATAATACTCGGAAGGCGTTTTGTTAAGTTCATTAATAAGCTCATCACACAGCCTTTGATTGATAGCGTCATCCTGTGGCAAATCTGGCACGGTTGCCTCTACGTAGAAAACTTGCCCTCCACCCGCCATCCGAAACTCAGGATGTGTAGAGGTCCAGGCATTTTTGGTTCTACTTGTTGGCAGGTGAACCCTTGCCTCAGTAAGATTTCATGGATATAAAGTTCAAAAAATGCTTTGTCATGCTCTACGCCCTTGAACCGTTCTAGGAATTCGTTTTGTGCCGCTGGATCGTTAGGATACCTCCTGAACCAATCCTCTAGAAGTAAGCGTATCCTTTCTGCCTCTGGCCTTGCGGAGCGGTTAATGTACTCGTAGTGTGTTTCACTGAGCCGGCTTGGCCCAGTATCAGTGCGCTCAATCTCATCAAAAAGCCTGGTAGGCACAGGTGTGTGAGTCCCTCATCTTCATGTAGGGGCGTATTGTGATACGCCCCTACATGACCCTGGTAAAATGGAGTACAGAGACCACCACGCCGAAGTAGATGGATAGTCCTGTCAGGTCCATCACCGTGGCCATCAGGGGTGCGGAGGCGACGGCGGGGTCTATCCTGAGTCGCCTGAAGAGGAGCGGGGCGAAGGCGCCCCAGAGGTTCCCGACGAAGGCGATTGCTATTACACTGGCGGCTACGGCCAGCCCAACCTTGATGTTGTCTGCCCATAGCATCACCCTGGCAACGGCTATAAGTCCCAGGATTATACCCATTAGGGCACCCATAAAGAGTTCCCTTTTCAGTATAGTCCACCAGAAGGGGCGCCTTAGGTCTCCCGTGGCGAGGCCTCGGATAACGACAGTAGAAGATTGGGCGCTAATATTGCCTCCCACGCTGATTACCAGGGGGATGAAGTAGGTCAGTATCATCATGGAGTTGAGGGTGTCTTCAAAGAGGTGGATTATGTTCCCCGTGAAGGTCTGGATTACCAGGAGGATGACGAGCCAGGTAACCCTCTTGGGGACGCTCTGGAAGAAGCTGATGGCAAAATACCCCTCTTCGGGTCGGGCCACGGCGGCCATCTTTTGCATGTCCTCCGTTGCCTCTTTCTGTACCACGTCCAGGACGTCGTCCACCGTGACGATACCCACCAGCCTGCCCTCCTGGTCTACCACCGGGACGGCCAGTATGTCGTACTTCTGTATGACCTGGGCGGCGAGTTCCTGGTCGTCCGTGGTCTTCACTTGATAGACCATGGGGTTCATTATCTCACCGATTTTTTTGGAGGGTGGGGCGAGGATGACGTCCCTTAGGGAGCAGACGCCTACGAGTTTGTGGGTCTTATCCACCACGTAGCAGACGTAAACGGTCTCCTTGTCAAGGCCCGTGCGACGCACCTGGTCAATGGCCTCCTGGGCGGTCATCTCCGGAGAGAGGTCTACGTATTCGGTGGTTATGAGCCTCCCCGCTGAGCCGGGGGGATAATTCAGTATGAGGTTAGTAACCTCTTTTTCCTGGGCAGGCAGTAGGGCCAGGAGTCTCTTCACCATGTCGGCGGGGAGTTCTTCCAGGAACTGGGCCCTGTCGTCCGGGCCCATCTCCAGGAGGATCTCCTTGACCCGTTGTTCCGTGAATTGTTTTAGCAGGAGTTCCTGTTCCTCTGGCTCAAGGAGGGAGAAGACCCCCGCAATCTTTTCCTTGTCCAGGAGACGGAAGGCCAATACCCTGTCCGTTGCAGGGAACTCCCTGAGGATGTCTACGATATCGGCAGGGTGGAACCTCCGAAGGAATTCTCCCAGCTCCTTTAAACTGCGTGTTTCAATGAGCTCTCTTAACTCAGGTATAAATATCTTATACCACTGCATATTATCTCCTTTGGATTCTTGAACTTTTGGACCACTTCATCAGGTCAGGTTCAGGTTTTAGGGGGGCGGATTAGGTGGCAGGACCACGCCTGGCGGGGGCGAGAAAAAGTTTCTGCGACTAACCCCGCCCTACGTTCGGGCGTTTGGCGGTACTTACGAAATAGGGCCGCCAGTCGGGCATAGCCAGGCCTTGTTACCGCTCTACACCCAGGCGTTTGGCAATACCTACGAAGACCTTGCCCAGGGGGGTGTGTTCCATTTCAATGGCCTTGTAGTCGCAGACCTCATCACAACAGTAACAGCCGATACACTTTTCCTTATCCACTACCACCCTGCCCTCTACCGTGCTCATGGCCCCGACGGGGCAGTTCTTGACACAGGCATAACAGCGGGTGCAATTGGACTCGCACACGGAGGAGGTGACGCTTGTGGAAATATCAAAGAGCTTGCCAAACACTACACCCGGAAGGTAGTTTATAGCAAAGTCCCTGGCAAAACTAGAAGGTCTCTTGAAGTCAGGTATGACTACCTCTGGGAGGGCTGCCCCGAGGATACGGATTTTATTAAGTTCTCCTGTGCCCAGCCCCCGTTCTTGGGCGTATCTAATGGTGGGGATGGACATGGGCTCGTAGCCGATAATTTTAGAAGCTACTACGTCCAGGGCCACCCCGTCTCTACCAGCTATAATGAGGCCCACCTTTCTGGGTTCTCCTGCGTTGGGGCCGTTGCCCTCCATGCCCACGATGGCATCCATCACGGTCAGATGGGGTTTTACTTCCTCATATACGTCTACCAGGGCCCTGGCGAAGACGCTGGGCTTGGGGGCCTGGACGTGGACGTCCTTTTTGCCTTTGGCGGGGATGACCCCAAGGGTGTTTTTCAATGCCCCGGTGTATTTGGTCAGGCCGTGGGTCTTCAGTTTAGGGATAGAGACTACCAGGTCTGCGTCCTTTACGACACCGGCCATTTTAAAGGTGGGCAGAGTAGCCCCATTGGTCTTTTTGATTTCTATGTGCTTATCCTGGTCAAAGTTTATCCATCTGGCACCAGTCTCCCGGGTGACCTCATCTAGCCTTGTAACCTTAAAGGCCTTGTTGGTAGAGCCACTCCTCAGGCTACCGCAAGAATCACCAATATAGACCTCTGCACCGCATTCCTTCTGGAAGAAGTCCACCACGGCTCTTACTACCACCGGGTGGGTGTTTACTGCGTGTTCTGGGCCTAGAGAGGAGGAAAGCAGGTTAGGTTTCAGGAGTACCTTTTTCTTTCCGTTGCTTAGTAATTTGTGGATGCCGTCTACCTGCTCAAGGGAGGTCTTAACAGCCTGGTAGACCTGCTTTGGGTCGTATTCCTGACAACGGGTGATGGCTACGGTGGCTTTGGTTTCCATAATATGTTTAGGGGCTTTATCCTTCTGTTTTTTCAGGGGCTTGTTTTTCTACTTCTTTCAGAAATTCAGCTATAGCAAACGCGAAATCAACGAATGTGAGTTCATTGACTTGTATTCTCATTACATCACAAATACTTGGGAGTTTCTGTTGGAATAGATTATATCTCCGTAAGATCTCTTGGGCACCTGGCATATTAGTTCGTTCAGACGTTTGCCTAAGCCAGTTGCGGACACATTTTATGGCATCCTTTGGACTACCGTTATGATGGTCAATATCCTGCCCAGCTATGTCTGATATAAACTTTTGATACCTGTGAGGTTCTCTGTCTATAACCATGCAGGACTTAGCCTTTTGAGTTCTACTGCCAAACCTCTTACATCCAAGGAAGATTCCAAGTTCAAGAGGCATGTTAAAACGAGGGAGTTTATGTATTTGGTCGAGCTCTGTCCGAGATATGTCGTGGATGCCATATTTGCACTCTGAGACGATATGCATAATCTTGTCAAGGCGATTTTGCGTAGCGTCACGGATTTCCAGGGCACACCTCGCAATGAACCCTGCGTCGTGAACCGCAAAAACTATGCTGTTAAATATCGGACGATACTCATCGTCAAAGGGGCAGTTTATAAAGACATTGTCCTCGTACTTTGCCGGCACAATAACAACAGTTCTTATCGTTTGCTTGATACCGTTCTTTTCCTGAGAACCAATCTAACGGCCCTTCTTATTCGTGATATTCCAAGCAGGCTGCGCTTCCCCGAGACCTTGATAAGCCTCCGGGCAGTTCTTATTGTCGCCGCTTTCCTCGTACTTTTTGTCAGTCGTTCTGTCATGTATTTCCCATCCCTTTAGGATTTACTCTCGCTGTGTCAACCCCATCTTTTGACACAAATTATAAATAAAGAGTGCCCAGAACTCAATGAAATTCCCCTATGCCACCTCCTGGCACAGGTCCTTGAAGTAGTTGAGGTCCTCGGCCCTCTTGACGTCCCGCAGGTAGCACTCCCTTTCGCTAAGGCGAGTATTCCCTGAGAGGTATTCCTTGAGTCTCCAGTAAGGTCTATAGAGATAGGCCGTGCAGAAGTACCAGAAAGGGTGGTTCTTTATAAAGGTCTTGGTGGCCAGCATGTTATCGGCATAGAGCCTGTTGTACTTCCATCTGAGAAATTGTAACTGGGCGGAGTCCAGGTATTTGGTCTTCACGTTGGCCCAGAAGGTGTTATATCGGCTGAAGTCGTTCAGGTTGGTTATGAGACCCATCTGGTGGAGTTCCTCCCTGACGGGGGTCTTGGGGTAAGGGGTGAGTATCTGGTCGGCATAGAAGTCAATGTCCAGGTCCTTGAGGAAGCGATAGTTTCCGGCAATGTCCTCCTCTTTATCCTCCGGGTTGCCCAGGATAATCCCGCCCACAATCATGATGTTGCGGTCATGTAGTTTCTTTACGGCCAGGCGGGTCTTTTCTACTATGTTGCCCTTTTTTAACCTCTTGAGGTTTTCGGGGGAGATGTTTTCAATGCCGAGGAAGACGATCTTGAAGCCGGCCCGGGCCATTTTATCTACCAGGGTGTCTGAGGAGGCTATGCCCATACTGCTGGCCTGGATGATGTAGCGCATGTCATTATGGCCTGCCTCGTAGATGGCGTCGCACAGGGCCTCAAAACGCTTAATGTCCAGGGCAAAGTTGTCGTCTGAGAATATGAGGTGTCCCAGGCCCTGTTTCTTGGTGTGGGCGATGTCGTCTATGACCCTTTGGATGCTGTAGGGACGGAAGGTCTTCCCGTACATCTTGTCCATACAGCAGAAGGTGCAGGGCATGGTACAGCCCCTGGAGGATTCTATGATGTCCAGGACATAGCCGTTGAAGTGGTTTCCGCCCCAGAGCCTTTTGGTCCGGTCCGGGATCTTTATCTTTTCCAGGTCTTCCGGCGGCCTGCGGGGGTTATGTGTAAAGCCGTCTCCTTTACGGTAGGATAGGCCTAGGACCGTATCCGGACCCCTCTTCCCTTCCAGCACCTCCAGCAACTCGCCGAAGGCCAGCTCTCCCTCGCCCCGTAAGATGTAGTCAAAAGGGCGGGAATCCTCCGATGAGCATATCTCTTCAAAGAGCAGGGTGGCATGGTAACCCCCCAGTACCGTTATGGTCTCTTTTCTCAGCCTCTTTATAAAGGTAGCTACCCTCCTGGCCGTGGCAAATTGGAAGCTCATGGCGCTGAGGCCGACTACGTCGGGGTTATAGTCCCTTATGAGTTCCTCTACGACCTCCTTTACTTTTTCCCTCCTCAGGACGAGGTCCGCAATGGCTACCTGATGGCCCGTGATATTACCGGCCAGGGAGGCCATGGCAAGGTTGGGGGCGCGCCACCTCCTGAGGTCAAAGAGGGGCGTGGAGTCGGGCATGGATAGTAGTAGTATTTTCATCTCAGTTCATGTTGATTGTAGGGGCGGGTTTTAGACCTGCCCCGAGGTTGACGCGTGTCTCTGAATTTTCGGGTGGTTGGGCCACCCCCGATGGGTTAGATGCCTTTCCCGGTAGTTCCGGAAAGTCATTGAGGTGGCTAAATGCGTCCATCTCCGCCAGGAATACCTCCCTTTCGGACTTGCCCCACTGGGCAAACAGGTCTTTGGTGCGATAGTAGGGCCTCAGGGCAAAGGCCCTGAGTAGCCAGGCAAGGGGGAAGCGGGTTTTAAAGGCCCGGGTCGTCTTATAGAAGGTGGAGTATTTTCGGCGGTATAGCCACTTGACGAACTGCAATTCCTGGGAATCCAGGTATCTTGTCCTGACGTTGGCCCAGAAGCCATTGTACTTGCTGTAGTCGTACAGGTTAGAAATGAGGCCCTGTTTGAGGAGTTCCTCCCTCATGCCCGTCCTGGGATAAGGGGTAATAATCTGGTCGCTATAAAAATCAACGTCCATCTTGTCAAAGAACTCGTAGTTCTGGGCAATGTCTTCCTCACGGTCTTCGGGGTGGCCTATAATCATCCCGCCGACGATGAGGATATTATGCTTGTGGAGGAGTTCTACGGCCCTCTTTGTCCTCTCCACGATGTTTCCTTTTTTCATTAGTTTCAGGTTTCTTTCGGAGACGTTCTCAATCCCCAGGAAGACCACCTCAAAGCCTGCCCTGGCCATCTTTTCTATCAGGGTTTCTGAAGAGGACATGCCCACACTGCTGGCCTGTACCACGTAAGAGATATCATTGTGGCCTGCGCCTATGATGGCATCGCACAGCGCTTCCAGGCGTTTTAAATCCAGGCATATATTGTCATCAGAAATGGCCAGGTATCTTGCCCCCTGTTTTTTTGCGTTGGCAATGTCGGCCATCACCCTCTCCAGGGGATAGGTACGGAAGGTCTGTCCGTACATGTGACTCATACTGCAAAAATTGCAGGGCATGGTACAGCCCCTGGAGGTCTCAACGATGTCCAGGCTGTGCAGTCCAAAGGCATAACCTTTAAACAGCCTGTTGGTACGGTTGGGAAGGGCAATCTTTGTCAGGTCTTCAAGGGGTCTTGGGGTATTATGCACCCAATGTCCGCTTGACGGGGGTCCAGCTGGGGCGGACGCCACCCTGAAGGATAGCCCACGGATGGTTTCTAATGGGCGTTTGCCCTCCAGACCCTGGAGGAGTTCGCCAAAGCTGTGGTCACCCTCCCCGCGCAGGATAAAGTCAAAGGGGTCTGCGGCTGAAGTGCCCTTGCCGCCGCCATCCTGGGTTATTTCATCGTACAGGAGGGTGGCATGATACCCCCCCAGCACGGTCTTTATGTCCTTATCCAGGGACTTTATGTAGGAGGCAATCCGCCTGGCCGTGTTGAACTGGAAGCTCATGGCAGTGAGGGCCACCAGGTTGGGCCTAAAGTCCTTCAGGAGTGCCTGAATGTTATCTACCAACCTGTCCCTTACCAGAATCAGGTCGGCTACGTAGACCTCGTGGTCCGGCTGCGTGGTCAGGACGTTACCTGTAATGGTGGAGAGGGCCAGGTTGGGTGCCTGCCAGGACTTTAGCTGGGGCACCATGTCAGGCATGGATAATAAGAGTATTCTCACCAGTATTCCTCGTTGGGGGTGGCCCTGCCGCTATAAAGTCCCGCCACCAAAGCCAGGATTCTACCTCCCTTAGACTGGGCTGTCAAGGAAGGAAGTGGATAGTGGTCAGGAAATCCGATGCTTGGCTGCCAACAGGAGTAGGCACTGGGGACAGACCGACTTTCCCTCTCTCCTACCTTGACTTTTCGGCTGAAAGAGGTATAGTACCGTTTTATGTCCAGGTAGACGGTATGCAGGGCTAACGGGTCTTTCTGTTTACTGTTTGCTATCTATCTGCCTTAGGCGGACTAAAGGGGACAGGATGAGCGAGTGGTATACCCCAGAGTTTGGCATGTCCTTCGGGAGCAAATGGACAAGGGCAATAAAAGTCATTATTGTTGCCAACGTTGGGGTCTTTATCCTTGAACTCCTTTTCTCTACCATAAGTTCACGTTGGGGTGTTCCGGGACTTGGGGAAGGGGTGAGGGTATGGACTCAGGACCCTTTTACCAGGCTTTTCTGGTTTTACCCCCCAGACGCCCTGGGAAATCTCTGGCTATGGCAATTTTTTAGCTATACCTTTCTCCACAGCATTTACGACCCCTGGCACCTGATAATAAACATGTTTGCCCTCTGGATGTTTGGGGCGGACGTAGAGAGGGCCATGGGTACCAGGAAGTTCCTCACCCTGTACTTTACGGCCGGGGTCTTTGCCGCCCTTCTTTCGGCCCTCCTCCTACCCCAGACGGCTGTCCTGGGGGCCTCCGGGGCAATCTTTGCCGTGGAGGTCGCCTTTGCCATGCTATTCCCCAACGTCACTATCATACTGTTCATATTCCCGATAAAGGCCAAACACCTGGTAATGCTCTTTGCCGGCCTGACCGCCCTGAACTGCCTCCTCCCAATCGGCGGGGGTGTGGCCTACTATGCACATCTGGGGGGGCTCCTTTATGGTTTCCTGTTTGTCAGATACGAGCCCAGGGTCTGGGGTTTAGTGTCCCTGTGGCAGGCCAAACAGAGGGCGAGGGAACTTAGGGAGGGGGAGGAGATACGCCGCCGGGTGGATTCCCTCCTGGACAAGGTAAATAGAGTAGGCCTGGAGAACCTTACCACGAAGGAGATGGAGTTCCTCCAGAAGGCCAGCCAGAAGTTTAGGAAATGGAAGGCGGTATCCACCTCAGGGGGGCCTGGCACCAAAAAAGAGAAGAAGGCATGATAAGGGTCGCAGTCAACGGGGCCTGCGGCCGGATGGGCTCAAAGATAGCCTCCCTTGTATGTAAAGACAAGGGGCTTGAGCTGGTTGCGGCCCTGGAGAGAGAGGGGCATCCGCTCCTGGGCAAAGACGTGGGTTCATTGGTGGGGGAGGGGGAGCTGGGTGTTAAGGTTACGGATGCCCTGAACGGCAAAGCAGACGTCCTTATAGACTTCTCAGAACCCAGTTCCTCGGTAGCGAAGGCCACCCTTTGTGCCTCCAAAGGCATAGCATTAGTCGTAGGCACCACGGGCCATACGGAAGAACAGCTTGCCAGTATCAAAAAGTCCTCTCAACGCATCCCGTGCCTCGTATCCCCCAACATGAGCCTGGGAGTGAACCTCCTCTTTCAGACGGCGGCCCAGATAGCCAGGGCCCTCGGGGAGGACTACGATATAGAAATCGTAGAGGTCCACCACCGGTTTAAAAAGGACGCCCCTAGCGGGACCGCCCTGAAGCTGGCCCAGGAGATATGTAAGGCCACGGGACGTGAGCTGAAGGAGGTGGCCGTTTATGGCCGCCAGGGCCTTACGGGTGAACGCCCCAAAGGCCAGATTGGCCTCCACGCCCTCAGGGTGGGAGATACCGTGGGAGACCACAAGGTCATCTTCGGCACGCTGGGGGAGACTGTAGAACTCGTCCATTCTGCCCACAGTAGAGACACCTTCGCCCTTGGGGCCATAAGGGCCGCCAAGTTCCTGGCAGGCAAGCCCCCAGGTCTCTACGAGATGCGACAGGTAATCTCCCTCTGAGTAGTTGTAGGGGCACGTTGCAACGTGCCCCTACTTATTGAAAATCCAGGCATTTCTGATATAATTCATTTTTTAGAGGATACGTAGTAGTTTTCGGCAAAAGGGTTACGTCTTTAAGGAGAAATTAGGAATGGCTGCAAAAGAAAAGATTATCGGTATAGACCTGGGCACTACAAACTCAGTGGTAGCTGTCATGGAAGGGGACCAGCCTACGGTCATAGTGAATTCCCAGGGCGGCAGGCTAACCCCCTCTTGCGTGGGCTTTACCGATAAGGGGGATCGGCTGGTTGGGCAACTGGCCAAGAGGCAGTCCATTATCAACCCCAAAAATACCGTGTACTCAATAAAGCGGTTCATGGGGAGGCGCCACAGCGAGGTGGCTGAAGAGGAAAAGCTGGTCCCCTTCAAGATAGTAGGGGCGCCGGAAGAGCCCGTACAGGTAGAAATAAGGGATAAACGCTTCACCCCGCCAGAAATCTCCGCCATGGTACTGCAGGACCTGAAAAAGTCTGCCGAAGACTATCTGGGGAACCCCATCAAGAAGGCCGTAATCACCGTACCGGCCTATTTTAATGATAGCCAGCGACAGGCCACCAAGGACGCTGGCACCATTGCCGGGATGGAAGTGGTCAGGATAATAAATGAGCCCACGGCCTCCTGTCTTGCCTACGGGCTGGACAAAAAGAAGACCGGAAGGATTGCAGTCTTTGACCTCGGAGGCGGTACCTTTGATATATCTATCCTGGAAGTGGGCGACGGCGTATTCCAGGTACTCTCCACCAATGGAGATACCCACCTGGGAGGAGATGATTTTGATAAGGTATTGACGGATTATATGGCCGAGGAGTTCAAGAAAGAGACAGGCATAGACCTCAGGAAAGACGCGGTGGCCCACCAGAGGCTAAGGGAGGCGGCAGAGAAGGCCAAGTGTGAACTCTCTAACACCATGAGTACCGACGTAAACCTCCCCTTCATCACGGCAGACCAGACCGGACCCAAGCACCTGACCATGACCATCACCAGGGCTAAACTAGAACAACTGGTAGAACACCTGGTCCAGAGGTGCGTCAGACCCTGCGAGACGGCCCTGTCCGATGCAAAACTCCCCCCGGATAAAATAGACGAGGTGGTACTGGTCGGGGGAATGATCCGTATGCCCAGGGTACAGCAGCTCGTAAAAGACCTCTTTAAGAGGGAGCCTTGTAAGGGAGTTAACCCTGACGAGGTGGTAGCAGTAGGGGCGGCTATCCAGGCCGCCGTGTTAAGCGGAGAGGTAAGGGACATCCTCCTCCTGGACGTTACCCCCCTCTCCCTGGGCGTAGAGACCCTGGGCGGGGTCATGACCGTGCTTATACCAAGGAATACTACCATACCTACCGGTAAAAAAGAGGTGTTCTCCACGGCCGCCGACAGCCAGACGGCCGTAGACATCCACGTCCTCCAGGGAGAGAGACCCATGGCCAGGGATAACCGTACCCTGGGCCGTTTCCAGCTGATGGGCATACCCCCCGCCCCCAGGGGTGTACCTCAGATAGAGGTCTCCTTTGATATAGACGCCAATGGTATCCTGAACGCTAATGCCAAAGACCTTGGCACGGGAAGGGAGCAAAAGATTACCATCACCTCTTCCTCCGGCCTGTCAAAAGAAGAGGTGGAGAAGATGAGTAAGGAGGCAGAGAGGTTCGGCGAGGAAGATAAGAAAAAGAGGGAACTGGCCGAGACCAGGAACCAGGCAGACCAACTCATATATACCACGGAGAAGACCCTTAAAGAGTACGGGGACAAGATTGGCCAGTCCGACAGAGAGGCCGTCATCAGGGCCGTGGACAGGCTAAAATCCCTCAAGGAGAGCGACAACGTTGGCGAGCTGAAGAAGGCCATTGAAGAGCTCACCACGGCCTCCCACAAGCTGGCCCAGGCCATGTATGAGGCCGCCAGTAAGGCCAGGGCCGCGGGGACAGGTCCCACCAGCGGCCCGGGGGCGGAAAAGGTCAAAGGTGGTAAAGGTGGTGGCGGGGCCGCCCCCGGCGAGGGGGACGTCATTGATGCTGACTATGAGGTGAAGGAGTAAGAGGGGAAATCGTATTATAAATTGTAAATTGGAAATTTTAAAATTTAAAATTTCCAATCTTCAATTTACAATTCTCTTAGTCAAAGGGGTCCCCAACGTAGTCTTACCTAATGTTTATAGACAATACACGTGCGATTAGATAAACTCACCATTAAGGCCCAGGAGTCCCTCCAGGAGGCACACCAACTGGTCAAGCAAGAGGGTCCGAGCAACCCCCCCCATGAGGTCAAAAGGAGGAGTAAACCATGAAGGCCATTCTTAAGAAACAAATAGAAGGGATGACAGAAAAGGAGCTAAAAGATATCCTCCGTCGGGATTATCTCAGGAGGCTTACCCGTTACAGGATGACAGATGATTTCTATAAAAGGAAGTATGGTGTGGATTTTAAAAACTTTGAGAAGACAAATGTTGTAAAAAGGCAGAACTATACTTTTGAGGTGGAATCCGATGCCCAGGAGTGGGAACTTGCGATTGACGGTATGAAGACGGTGGAAAAGAAGCTGAAGGAACTTTTGGGTGGACGTTAACAAGATTATTGGAGAAGCAAATGAAGTCGCCAGCAAATACCATCTAAAACTGGTTGAAGTGGATAGGACTGACAATATCTTCAGCCTGAAGTTATTAGTAGATAACGACCTTTTCATACAAATATATGGAAATATAGAAAAAGACAAGCTCAACCTTACCCTTGTCTTTAAGAACAGATGTTTGTATGGGTACGACTCTGAGGGTGGGAGATACCACTGTCACCCTTTTGATGGTCCAGAGGGGCATGTATTTGTAGACAAGGCGAGGACGCTACAAGAGTTCGTTCAAGAATCAATGAGACTTTTGGAAGAAAGAGATATTCTGTAACTAACCATGCGTCTGGATAAACTCACCATCAAGGCCCAGGAGTCCCTCCAGGAGGCCCACCAGCTGGCCCAGCAGAAGGGCCAACAGCAAGTAGAACCCGTACACCTCCTTGTCGCCCTCCTCCAGCAAGAACAAGGGGTAGTGGGGCCAATACTGGATAAACTCGGGGTGAACCGTCAGGCCATCCATGCCAGATGCCTGGAGGCCATAGACAGGCTGCCAAAGGTGAGTGGCAACACCGCCTTCGGGCAGATATACGTCAGCCCCGAACTCAACGACCTCCTCGGTGTGGCCTGGAACGAGGCCCTGAGACTAAAGGATGAATACCTCAGCACTGAGCACCTCCTCCTTGCCATGCTGGAGAAGCCTGACAGCTCCGCAGGCAGGATACTCTCAGGGGCAGGGGTAAAAAGAGACGAGGTACTCAGGGCACTCCAGGGCATCCGCGGTACCCAGAGGGTGACAGACCCTAACCCTGAGGGTAAGTACCAGGCCCTAGCCCGTTACAGCCGGGACCTGGTGGAGCTGGCCAGGAAAGGGAAGCTGGACCCGGTAATCGGCAGGGACGACGAGATACGTAGGGTCATCCAGGTACTCTCCCGCAGGACAAAGAATAACCCCGTACTCATAGGCGACCCCGGAGTAGGAAAGACCGCCATAGTAGAGGGCCTGGCCCAGAGGATAGTCAACGGGGACGTCCCCGAGGGGCTAAAGGACAAGAGGGTCATGGCCCTGGACATGGGCGCCCTCCTGGCAGGCACCAAGTTCAGGGGCGAGTTTGAGGACCGCCTCAAGGCGGTGCTGAGGGAGATAGAGGAGGCCGAGGGGGGAGTAATCCTCTTTATAGATGAACTCCACACAGTGGTAGGGGCAGGGGCGGCAGAAGGGGCCATAGATGCCTCCAACCTCCTTAAACCTGCCCTGGCCAGGGGAGAGCTCCGATGCGTGGGAGCCACCACCCTGGACGAATACCGTAAGCACGTAGAAAAGGATGCTGCCCTGGAGAGGCGATTCCAGCCCGTCTACGTCACACAGCCTACCGTGGAGGACACCATAGCCATCCTCCGGGGCCTGAAAGAACGTTACGAGGTGCACCATGGGGTGAGGATAAAGGACTCTGCCCTGGTGGCCGCAGCCACCCTCTCTAACCGCTATATTACCGACCGCTTCCTACCGGATAAGGCCATAGACCTCATTGACGAGGCGGCCAGTAAGCTCAGGATTGAGATTGACAGTATGCCCTCGGAACTGGATGAGATACAGAGAAAGATTATGCAGTTAGAGATAGAGAGGGAAGCCCTGAAGAAGGAGAGGGACCCGGAGTCTAAACAGAGGACCGAAAAACTGGAGCGGCAACTGGCCGAATACAGGGAGGAACTCTGCGGCCTGAAGGCCCAGTGGGAGAAGGAGAAGGGCCTCATAAAAGACGTCCAGAACCTCAAGGCCAGGATAGACCAGGCCAGGCTGGAGGAACAGGCGGCCCTGAGGACGGGCAACCTGGAGAAGGTGGCAGAAATCCGCTACGGACGCCTGAGGGAATACGAGGACCAGTTAAGACAGAAACAGGCCAGGATGGACGAGTACCAGAAGGGCAGGTGTCTCCTGAAAGAGGAGGTAGACGCCGACGACGTTGCAGAGGTGGTCGCCAGATGGACAAGGATTCCGGTATCCAAACTCCTGGAGGGGGAGAAACAGAAGCTGCTCAAGATGGAAGACCGTCTCAAGGAGAGGGTGGTGGGACAGGAGGAGGCCGTCAGGGCCGTTTCGGATGCCGTAAGGAGGGCCAGGGCAGGGCTCCAGGACCCCAAGAGGCCAGCGGGCTCCTTCATATTCCTTGGGCCTACGGGGGTTGGTAAGACAGAACTGTGCCGGGCGCTGGCGGAATTCCTCTTTGACGACGAGAATGCCATGGTGAGGGTGGACATGTCTGAGTACATGGAGCAACACTCCGTGGCAAGGCTCATCGGGGCGCCCCCGGGCTATGTCGGCTATGAGGAAGGCGGCAGGCTCACGGAGGCGGTGAGACGGAGACCCTATTCAGTGGTACTCTTTGACGAGATAGAAAAGGCCCACAGGGACGTCTTCAACCTCCTGTTACAGGTGTTAGACGATGGGCGGCTTACCGATGGCCATGGCCGTACCGTGGATTTCAAGAATACCATCATAGTAATGACCTCCAACGTTGGCACCCATTGGGTTGAAGAACTCGGCGGTAAAGGTAAAAAGGAGGAACTCAAGGAACACATCATGGAGTCCCTCAGAAAGACCTTCCGCCCGGAGTTTCTCAACCGTATAGATGAGGTAATCGTCTTCAACCGTCTCGGCAAAGAAGAGATTAAACAGATAGTGGAGATACAACTCCGCAGTCTGAGGAAACGCCTGGCGGAGCACAACGTCAGGCTCACCCTTGGGAAGGAAGTGAGAGAGATGCTGGTGGAAAAGGGCTATGACCCCACCTACGGTGCCAGGCCCTTGAAGCGCACCATACAGCAGTACATTGAAAACCCCCTGGCCCTGGAGATACTGGAGGGGAGATTCCCCGATGGTTCCGAGGTTGTTATCATGTGTAAGGACGGTAAGGTCCTTTTTAACAAGGCGAAGCCTGTAGAGGTGGCGTAGGGACAGGTCTTTAGACCTGTCCGCGGACAGACCTTTAGGTCTGTCCCTATATCTCAGGAAAAGAGAGGAGACATCCAGATGCGTAACCTACGTTTGGCCCTTTGCGTTCCAGCCCTTTTTTTCTTGGTTTCCCTGGCACCTCTGGCCGAAGGGCAGGAAATTAAGACTATCGGCACAAAGGAGTTTAGTGGCCTCTTGGCGGCCAATAAAGGGAAGGTGGTAGTGCTGGACTTCTGGGCTACTTTCTGACCCTCCTGCCGGAGGGCGGTGCCCTTCCTGAACCAGATGTATGAGACGTACAAAGGCCAGGGTTTTGAAATAATTGCCCTTTCCACAGAGGGAAAAAATGTGGAGGCCGTAACTGCCTTTTCAAAAAAGGCAGGGATAAAGTATCCCATCTTTATGGCAGAGTTAGACCTTCTGGAGAAGTACGGTATACAGTACATCCCTCACCACGTCTTTATAGACAAGAAGGGGACACAGAGGCACGAAGAGACGGGCTTTTCTGAGGGAGGCAAGACGGCGTTTGAGACGAGGATTAAGGAGTTACTGAAGGAAGGCGGTTAATCTTTTGTATTGTGAGGGTTCTGGAAAAGTCAAATGTGCCCTTCAGCTCTCCCCCTCCCTTGAGGGGAGGGGGAAGGGGGAGGGTGGTTATTTAATTGTTTAAGGCTGACTGATATGAGCAGATACGTAATAAGAGGTAATAATCACCCCCATCCCGCCTGAGGTGGATTTTCAACCTTCCCTCCCCCTTGAGGGGGGAGGGAAGGGCGTAGTAAACTCCACAAATAGAGTTTCGCAGAGGTCTTATTGTATACAGGTATAGGTAATCCGCTTTAGGCGGATGTAACCTATGTCTATGGACAATAACAATACAGTAGGAGTATAATTTTTAATTGACTGATACCGCTACTGGCGGAGAGGTAAGAGCAGATGTCCAAGACGGCCGTTAAGTTTACCTACCAGGATTATCTCCACCTGCCCGAAGACAGGCGTTACGAGCTTATTGAAGGAGAACTCTTCATGGTCCCCGCCCCTGAATCATACCACCAGGATGTCTCAAGGAACCTGGAATTTATCCTCTGGAAGTTCGTAAAAGAAAATGACCTGGGAAAGGTTTACGATGCCCCCACAGACGTAGTACTATCCCGTGAGGACGTTGTTCAACCGGACCTCCTGTTTATAGAAAAAGGGCGGTTAGGGATAGTAAAGGAGAAGAACGTCCAGGGTGCCCCTGACCTTATAATAGAAATTCTTTCTCCTTCGTTAAGGTACAGGGACAGGGTGCACAAGAAGAAGCTTTACCGGAAATACGGGGTGAGGGAATACTGGATAGTAGACCCCCAGAAGAAGCAGATAGAGCAGATGCGCCTGGAGGAAGGGGGGTACAGGACAGTTGGACTCTATGGGCTGGAAGATACCCTGCAGCCGACTATGTTGAAGGGCCTGAAGGTGAGGTTGAAGGAGGTCTTTTAGTTAGTTCTCAGGCCCACCCCTATGTCTACCTCGTTCGGGGGGGTTTGCCCTTGTAGGGAGGTGCCTGGGTCCGTGGTGTGGGAGAGGTCTTTCTCTTACTCATGGGGTGGTCAGTAGCCGTCCACCTGAGGCGGATTGGGAGTGGCCGCCGCTCCTGAGCATCTCCATGAAGCCCTCAAGGCGTGTCTTTAGCTGTCCGGAGGTGAAATTCTGGTCATCCACGCAGTCCCCGTCCAGGTTCATAACTGGGACGCCCTCCAGGTTTAACTCCCGTTTTATCACAGGCACTGCGGCATTATTCCTGCGACAGCCCCAGTGGGAAAAGATTATCACACCGTCTATGGCATATTTTTTTACCAGTGTCTTTAATACCTCTATCCTGCGGTCCAGGGGGCCGTTGTAGTGATTGGAGATGAGCTTCCTGGCAAGGCTTTCGTAGGGTCTCTGCGGGTCAAGGGGTTCCCAATAGACGTAATTCGTCTCTTCAAAGGCTATCTTTATATCGCTGTCCGTCTCTAGTACCGTTGGGATTTCACACTTAAAATAGGGTTTCAGTTCCAGCCACAGGAGCCGTATCTTTTCCTCTGGGGAGTCGCCACTCTTTTCTTTAGCAGATACCATTTCTTTGAGCTCTGCGGCGAGCCTGGTATAAAATTCCTCTGAGCGGCTGGAGCCCTGGAGGACATGACTGGGGAGCATGAAGCCCAGCGCCTTTGTCCCGGGCAGGGGAGAGAAGGGGCTTGTCCTTATTTCATTTATCTCTAACATCTTCTCCCTTGTGCGGTTTGCCCTTTCAATGACCTCTCTAAGCCTTTGTGGGTCCATCCTTCGCCCCGTCACGGCCTCTAGTTTCTTAGTAAATTCTTCCAACTGCGCAGAAAGGTAACGGACAGACTCTTTTGTAAGGTCGTAAGGCACGTCCAGCACCAGCGTCTCTTTGCCTGTAATCGTCTCGCCTATCCTTGACATCTTAATGTTGGAGTCGCAGAGGGTACTGGTAGTGGCATGGATGATGGGCCTGGGGATGTAGCCCTTGAAGGCGAAACCCAGGGCAGAACGGTGGAAGGTGCACACGTCGGTAGGGATGCCCTCTGCCTCTGCCTCGGCAAGCCCCTTGGGACTCTGACCCGCCCCTGCAAAGAGGGCGGCGATTACCTCCAGACTGAGAGGTATCAGGCCCAGGGCGAAAAGGATTTCTGAGGGGACAAACAGGCTGGTCCATACCACCCGGTGTTCATTAGCATATGCCTCGTGAAAGAACTTGTAGCCTTCCTTCCATAAGAAGTTAAGGCTAGCTATCTCTTTACTGATACGGTTACCTATAAAGTAAGGTCCGAGGTGGCATAATTCTCGGAGAAAGAACCGGGCTAACCAGCCTTCAATGTCTTTCTTTAGTCCCTTTTTGTAATTCATTGAGTCCTCTGAAAATGTCTATGAGTGCCCTTGATTCTTCCCCCTCCCTTGATGGGAGGGGGAAGGGGGAGGGTGATGTAGGGGCATCCGTCTTAGGCGGACAACGTGCCCCTACCAGGTAATTCACAATCACCCCCACCCTTCCCTCCCCCCTCTAGGGGGAGGGGTGCCGGGCGGAGTCCCATAAATAGGGGTTTCGCCGAGGTCTCTCATCTTAATTGAGAGAGGTCAAAAGGGAACCTCAGTTCTTTCCCCTTTGCGTCTGTTAAGACCAGGGTAACCTTGTCGTTGGCCCCGATGCCTGCCATGGGGAAGCGGAAGAAACACAGGGCCCAGAACCTGGGTGAGGCGGGATAACTTTTGGTATAGTGGGCCGAAGGGGGGAGACTTGTATAAGTGGTCCCACGTTTCTCATCTTTATATTCCAGTACCGCCTTGCAGTTAGGGGCAAAGTCTATTTCTTCCCCGTACAAGCCGCAACCAAAGCTGATATGTCCCGACTTCTCTTCTAGTTCTTTTTGTATCTCATGTTCCGTAGGTTCGCGGGACGTAAGGGCAGATTCCTTGGCCAGGATGATTAGACTTGCGTAGGGTGTGATTAATGTGGCCGACCCTACCCCATAGCCAAGGTCTATCCTCCAGGCTTTCAAGAGTTCAGGGTGGGGGAGTTCTTTTCTGTGGGAACCGTAGTAGATGGCCTCTTTTATGTCCTTGTCCCCGAGTTTTAGCTGTACCCCTTCGGCCTGGGGGCTCAGGAGGGTGCAGAAAAGGATAACGTAAAGGAGTTCTCTCTTCATGGGGTAGGGAAGGAGTCTAACATTTTGTTTTTGTCTTGTCAAATTTTTATGGGGGAGTCGTAGTTGGGGAAGAAAGAGGGCATGCCTCCGATGAGGCATGCCCTTGTGTTATGAAGTCTGTCGGGAAGGAGCGCAACTAATTCCAATCCCGAACACTAAGAAGACGAAACCATTGTGGCTTACCTCTTTGGGCTGCCACAACCTTTACCCTTCTTCATGTCGTTGCCTCCTTTCCCACAAATATGCGTCTCACATTGAATTCCTTACAAAAGGTCTAAAAACACCTTATTTCTTTCCTTTGCCCTTCTTCATCTTTGGTCACCTCCTTTCCTGATAAAGGTCAATCTTAAGGGGTTTCCCCCAAAAGGTCCGCCGAAGGCGAAACTCCTCTACGGCGAACCTGCCAGAGGCATGACCAGGCAAGACAGCCTAAGGAGTATGCCTCTAGCAGGGTCTAAAATCCTATCTTTTAGGACGCGTGTCCTTGTTACCTTCCTTTGCCCTTTTTCATCCTTATTCCCTCCACGCTTTTATTATCAAGGTTGCCTCCCCTCCACTATTTACCAACAAAGCTAATACCCGCTGGCTTCTCTTTGTTTACTATAAGTTTTATGGTCCCAGGCGAGAGGACCTGGTAGGGGCATCCGCCTGAGGCGGACAACGTGCCCCTACATAAGGGGTTTTAGTTGGAGATATATTTTTATTCAGGTGCCTGCTTGAAGCGGATTTGAAGTGCCAGAACGGGAGGTATCTTAAAGGAGGTGCTTCCTTGTGTAGGGTATTTAGTACCCTTGGAGGGATACCAATGGTAGGACTACTATTAGAACTTTCTTCGCCTGCGTCCACTTGGGTGCCTTGATTAAGGCCAGTTCTTAAAACGGCCAGAACTGTTGCTTAAGAGCATACACGGTTTTAAGGAAATGTCAAGGGAATTTTTTGGGCTAATCTGGTATTTAGGTGGGTCGTTATTAGAGAGATGGACACCAAAGCAACACTTACGCCTTCCCAGCATGTATGGGATATTTTTTGGAGACGTTTTTAGTGTAGTTTTCAATCGCCTCGCGGACTATCTCTGCAATAGACTTCTTTTCCTTGTACGCTATGTAGCGAAGCGCCTCGTGCTGAGATTCTTCTATTGCCGCAAACAGTGTAACGGGTTTTTCCAGTTTTTTCATGACGTTAAACCCTCGCAACTAGAGTTAATCAACCTCTGATTTCCTGAACTTGAGCCAGATCTTCTCTTGTTTGAACCTGTGCTTAAGGGTATCCCTTGCATAAGCATTGAACCATTCCTTTACTTCAGGGGTTTCGGGCACGGTAATCTCTACAATCTTTATCTCGTCTACGAACTTCTTTCCTTCGGAGTACCAGACACCCTTAATGCCCTCGTAGATTGTGCCACCACCAAATTTTTCCGCCAGTTCCTCAAAGGTTTGGGTAAACGTTTCATCTTCAATTTTAGTACCATCGTTGTAGTAGATAGGGAGGTGGATTACTACGTCTAACATTTCCATTAGTATGTCTCCTTAGTCTCATTTCGGCTCTCCTTTCTTTTACGCCCTGGGAAAGACGTAAGGATAGAATGGCACCACTATTATTATATTATGAAAGCATACAAGTCAAGAGATATTTTTTAAATAACACTCACCACTTCTGTGAAGATGGCAACGTGAGACGACTAGAACGGGGTTTTCAAACCAAAAGTGCAAGAGACAAAAATACCAGGGCGGCCCCCAGGCAGTGGCGGGATATGTCTATAAGTACCTTATGGGTTTTTATGCCCACTATCTTTCTATGTTCTTCAATGGCTTTACGGAAGATGTCCCTTAGCTCCTCCCCGGTGGCATCATGGATATATTTACCTCCGGTGAGTTGGGCTATTTCCGTGAGGAAGGAGGGGTCGGGGCGGGTCTCAATAATCTTTCCCTCCATGTCCCTTTCATAACCCACCGTCTTACCGCTACTGTCTTTATGGGGGATTCGGGAAAAAACGGAGGGGTCCCCGATACCAATCATGTAAAGGGAGATGTGTTTCTTTTCTAAAAGGAGTCTCACGGCCTCGGCTACCTGGCTCCTAACGGCTATCTGTTCTTCCCCGTCCGTCAGGAGTATCAGCACCTTTTCATTGGGTTTGTTACTGAAGACGTCCAGGGACAGGAGCAAGGCGTTGCCGACGTTGGTCCCGTAGGGGACAAACCTGGTGTAACTCTCGTTTATGAGGGAGAGCGTCCTCAGGAATATGCGTTCGTAGTCCTGGGTGAGGTAGGGCAGGAGGGAGAAGGCCTTCCCTGCAAAGACCACGACGCCCAGACGGTCCTCCTTGAGTTCACCCACGAGATTGCCAATCTCCGCCTTTGCCCTTTGCAGGCGGTTAGGCTTGACGTCCTCAGCCAGCATACTCAGGGAGACGTCCAGGGCGAAGACTATCTCCAGGCCCTCTTTTTCGTACTGCTCCTCCTGGGTCAGCCATTGAGGCCCCAGGAGTACCAGTGCCAGTCCTGCCAGGGCCGCGCTTATAAGAAGCCCTCTGAGGACGTTTTGGGGTATCCCTGGGAACCTGCCTGCTTTCAACAGGAGTTCCAGCCGCCCGAAGCCCTTCATCCACAGCCTCTTCCTCCAGAGGCTGAAGAGGTATAGGAGAAAGACCGCAAGGCTTAGAAGCCCCACCATCCAGAGGTATTCTTCGTGAGTAAAGACTAGCATACTATTTTGCTATCCACCTTCCTGAGGCATCATAATTATGTGATCTGGAAAATCCACACGCATTCCAGATAGAATCAAAGCAGGGTCTTAAAATATTTTCTGCACTATCGTTGTAGCTCTCGATTATATTCTCCGGTAGTGGCAGAATATCTCTATCAATCGTTTCAGATGCTCCAACTGTTGTCACATCCACCGCCATATAATATCCTTTAACTCCAATTAGAGTTAAGAAGACGATTATCGGCAAATCAACATTTA
This sequence comes from Candidatus Brocadiaceae bacterium, assembly GCA_030018855.1. Lineage (GTDB taxonomy): Bacteria > Planctomycetota > Brocadiia > Brocadiales > Bathyanammoxibiaceae > 2-12-FULL-52-36. Next base: position 1,028 of record JASEHG010000004.1, on the reverse strand, counting down.
GTAGTTTAAGGACGCCAAAATAATCAGAAACCGACTTAATCAATGCTTTTTCGTAAGCACCGCTTGGGATATATAATCCTGCAGGACGTTTAGGGTTAAGCAATTTTCCTTCTACGGCCTCAACGATGCCATTGTTAAAGAGTTGAACATAAGAATAAAAACGTGATTTTCCTTCTACTCGGTCTTCTTGATGATAATAAGTTAAGAACCCATCAAGGTTATATCTGCTTAAACCAGAACTCTGATAGATAGGAGGCATTTTCTCTGGATGAGAGGCTATTCTACTTATCTCATATCTTTGGGCAGGGTTGAATGAAATGACTGGTATTAAATGAAGAGCTATTTTAGCAGTATCAACAAGGGGCACGGGGGTTTCATTAGCCCGTATTTTTGATATTCTATCTACTCTAAAATTTCGGATTCTCTCCGTTATCGTTTCAGATAAATTAAAGGCAACCCGCAATTCTCCAACATCCATTGGATATTTTCCGGTTGTACTTCTTGAATAAAACTTGTCGTGACTTTTAAAAATTACACGATGAGGACTTATCCAGCTTTTTGGAACCCTGATTATTAAAGCAACCTTTGAATTTAAAAGACAAATAGGTTTACTAATGGCTACCCCCGATATTCTTGGCCCAATCCCATCCCTTATAATGTTCTCAAGCCTACTAATTTCTGAATCTATATTCTCAATAGTCAAACCTTTTAATTCTATAGGGATTCCCTTATCCTCAACAATTCCATATATCAAGTCTCCGCCGCTGGCATTTGCAAAAGATGAGACATCGGCAAGAAATTCTTTTTTGTCAGTATCAGAATTGCCTGGTAATTCTTGTTTATACTCTATCATTTTACCTTCTAATACCGAGTTATCTATTAAAGTTTGTAAATCCTGTGCAGTAATTTGATTGATATTTTTTAGAATCATATACTTTCGATGCCTCTACAATCCGCCTAAGGCGGACTAGTTTTTCCGTTCTGGTGCTTTTTTCCCTCCCCCTTGAGGGGGGAGGGAAGGGAGGGGG
>JASEHG010000049.1 GCA_030018855.1 Candidatus Brocadiaceae bacterium | reverse complement strand
CCTATAACTTTTACTCTTTTATATAGGACTCCATTGGCCTACAAAGACCTCTCCGAGTTTATACACAGACTAGAAGCCGCCGGTCAGCTAAAAAGGATTAAGGCAGAGGTAGACCCCGAACTGGAGATAACGGAAATCACCGACCGGGTCACCAAGGCCGGCGGGCCGGCACTCCTGTTTGAAAAGGTCAAAGGTTCTGAAATCCCACTCCTCATAAACGCCTTTGGTTCATTTGAGCGGATGGCACTGGCCCTCGGGGGACGGAGCCTGGAGGAGATTGCCCAGGAGATAGAGAGGCTAACCAAACCCGCCGTCCCCGAATCCATAATAGAGAAGATAAAGTTCATCCCCACCCTGCTAAAGCTGGCTAACTTCCCCCCCAGGACAGTAAGCAGTGCCCCATGCCAGGAGGTGGTGATAAAAGATAACCCCTCCCTGGATAAATTCCCCATAATAAAATGCTGGCCCCTGGACGGGGGGAGGTTCATTACCCTGCCAATAGTATTTACAAAGAACCCAAGGACTGGCACACGGAACGCAGGGATGTACCGCCTCCACGTGTACGATGAGAGGACTACCGGTATGCACTGGCACACCCACCACGACGGCGCCAGACACTTCAGGCTCAACTCTGAGATGGGCAGGAGGACGGAGGTGGCCGTGGCCCTCGGAGGTGACCCTGCCATTACCTATGCCGCCACCGCCCCCATGCCCCCCGACATAGACGAGATGATGTTCGCAGGACTCCTCAGGAATAAACCCGTAGAGATGGTAAAGTGCGTGACCATAGACATGGAGGTAAACGCCGATGCGGAGATAGTCCTGGAGGGTTACGTAGGGCCTGGGGAGAGCCGTCTGGAGGGGCCTTTTGGAGACCATACGGGCTACTACTCCCTGGCAGACCAGTACCCCGTATTTCATATTACCTGCATTACCCACAGGAAGAACCCCGTCTACCCCACCACCATCGTGGGCAAGCCCCCGCAGGAGGACTACTTCATGGGCAAGGCCACCGAGAGGATATTCCTCCCACTGGTCAAGCTCAGCCTGCCTGAGGTGGTGGATTTCAACATGCCCATCTTCGGCGTATTCCATAACTGTATCTTCGTATCCATAGACAAGCAGTACCCATTTCATGCCAGGAAGGTCATGCATGCCATCTGGGGCATGGGACAGCTCATGTTCAGTAAGATTATCGTAGTAGTGGATAAGGACGTGAACGTCCAGGACACCAACGAGGTCTTGTGGAAGGTAGGCAACAACGTAGACCCCAGGAGGGACACCGTCTTTGTTGAGGGCCCTTTAGACGTCCTGGACCATTCCGCCCCCCTACCCCAGGCCGGCAGTAAGATGGGCATAGACGCCACCAAGAAGTGGCCCGAAGAAGGCTTCACCAGGGAATGGCCCGAGGAAATCAAGATGCCCCCCTATATAAAGGAGTTGGTGGACAGGAGGTGGGGGGAGTATGGGATTAACCTGAAAGGGGATCAGTGATGAAGGTAAGGCAAGTTGTTCGGGAATTTAAAGAGAGGTTAGAAGAGGTCTATAAAGACAATCTTAAGGGAGTTATTTTGTTTGGTTCGGCGGCAAGAGGTGAATTCAAAGGAGAATCTGATATTGACGTACTCGTCATATTAGGCAATATAGCCAATCACGAGGGGGAACTCAATAAAGTATTCAACGTCCAGCGAGAAATAGAAAGAAAGTACGAAGATAAAATAATTATAAGCGCTATCCTCACTACTCTGGATGATTATGATTCAAAACTAGACCCTCTATATCTTAACGTCAAGAGAGAGGGCGTTACTTTATGAAGGGTGAAATAGAGGGCATTATCCGCAAGGCGGAAAGGAGTCTTGATGCGTCTGCAGGTCTTCTTGCAGGAGACGATTTTGATTTCGCAGTCTCAAGGGCTTATTACTCAATGTTTTATATGGCCGAGGCTGTCCTGCTCACAAAGAAACTTTCCTTTTCAAAGCACTCAGGGGTAATATCTGGATTCAATCAGCATTTTATAAAAACAGGAGTCTTTGATTACGAATACTATGAAATGCTCCGCTACGCATTTGAGCAGAGGAGCATAGGAGATTACGTATTTCAGGCACAGATTTCCAGAGAGACAGCCCAGAAGGTTATAAATAATGCAAGAGAATTCTTAGGAGTTACCAAAAGATATTTGGTGAGTTATAAACAAACGGACTAACACAAAAGTATCAAGATGCCCCCAGAGATACAGGCCCTGGTGGACAGGAGGTGGGGGGAGTATGGGATTAGCTTGTAGGGCGTATCGTCGTGTCCGCCTCAGGCGGGCAGATTCGTCCACCTGAGGCGGAGCAAACAATACGCCCTCCGGAGGGCGAACAACTTACCACTCCCCGTCATCCTGAGTGAGCCAAAGCCCTGATCCGCCTGAGGCGGAGAAGGGGAAGCGAAGCATCTATTGGAGTCTTTATGTAGCGGCCGAGCTTGCTCGGCCAGCAAACACATAAGAAGATTTTTGGGAGGCCGACATGAAATATCGTATTAGCATTGAACAGGACGAAGACGGGGTTTTTGTGGCCCACTGTCCCACCCTGCCAGGGTGCATCTCGCAGGGAAAGACGAGACAGAAGGCCGTAGAGAATATAATGGACTCCATCAAAATCAAAGGCTATTTGGAAAGTCTAAAAAAGCACGGAGAACCTATTCATCACTAGACTTCTGTCATTGTTATATGGCAAAGAAAAAGCTGGCTAAGAGTAGTGCGGAATTTGACCGCCGTTTTGATTCTGGCGAGGACGTTCACGGGCTAATAGACATGTCCAAGGCTACAATCATACGTCCAGGTAAGAAAGTGCGTGTTACGCTGGACATGGCAAAGTCGCTGGTCAAGGATATTGATGACATAAGACGGAACATAGGCATTGACCATAGTGCGTTGATAAAAGTCTGGCTACATGAAAAGATAAAGGAAGAAAAGTCCGCTTAATCGTGCCTAATCAGAAACACCCCCCTACCCCCGAAAAGCTCCTCAAAAAAGAAGGCCGTGACATCCGCCAGATGTTCGCCTCCATTGCCCCTACCTACGACCTCCTGAACAGCCTTTTGAGCCTGGGCTTTGATGCACGATGGAGGAGGAGGGTAGTGGATCTGGCGGGACCCAGTCCCGATGCAAGGGTGCTGGACCTGTGTGCAGGGACGGCGGAGCTGGCCCTGGCCTTTGCCCAGAGACTAGACCCAAAGGGATACGTAGTGGCCTCTGACTTCTGCTGGGAGATGCTAGAGCTGGCACGTCCAAAACTTAAGAAGCGAACCGTTGATACCGACCCAATAAAATCCCCCTCCCCTGGTGGGAGGGGGAAGGGGGAGGGGGACACGTACGGCGGTGCTACCGCCTGCCCTGTGGTATTGCTCCAGGCCGATGCCCTCTGCCTGCCCTTCCCAGACAAGGCGTTTGACGTAGTCTCGGTGGCCTTCGGGATACGGAACGTATCCAATCTCACCCAGGGCCTGAAGGAGATGGTGAGGGTGGTTAAACCAGGAGGGAAGGTAATCATCCTGGAGTTTAGCCTCCCCGCGGGGCCTATCTTTAGTCGTTTATACAATTTCTATTTTAATAAACTACTCCCCTGGGTAGGTAACTCCATTTCTGCCGGGAGTGGCCCTGCCACCGCCCCTGGCCGCCTCAGGGCCTATTCTTATCTGCCCGCCTCCGTAGTGAAGTTTGCCAGGCCCGAAGAACTTAAAAGGGAGATGGAGTCCTGCGGCCTCACGGAGGTAGAGTACCACCCCCTTACCCTGGGTATAGTTACTGTATATGCAGGCAAGAGGCCATAGGGTTAAGGGGTCAGAGGCTAGGGACCAGGGGACAGTAATCTTTTTCCCTTATCCCTGACCTCTGGTCCCTGGCCCCTGGTTTTGGGGGTGGTAAGTCCGCTCCGCCTCAGGCGAATAACCTGTGTATGTAAACAATCCAAAACCCCACCAAAAATTACTTGACAAAAAAGCAAACAAAGGTTAAAATTCTGCAATCTCTATTGACTTAGTAGATTTTATAGGAGATTTGATGCCTGTGTATTTAATGGTGTCTGGAAAGGGCTTAGGGAAAGAGGTGCCAGTAATGCAAAGTCTTTTGGAGTCAAAGTCTATCATTACTATAGACTTACTTTCATATCTCTGGTATCTGACGGTGGGGGCCCTGCTACCCACCAGTATCCGGTTAGTTGGGGAGGGAAGTCGGTGATTGACAAGAGTCCTCTTGTAGAGATGGCTAAGGGGCCTAGCCCTGTAGGGGCGGCCCGCCGGGCAACCCCTACTTTAAGTAGACCCATAAAGCTCCGCCTGACAGGGGTAAGCAAGGCCTTCAGGTCTGCCAACGGCAATACTACCCTGGCCCTCCAGGACATAAACTTTGAGGTGAGGGAGGGGGAGTTTGTCTGCATTTTAGGGCCTTCGGGATGTGGCAAGACGACCCTTCTAAATATAATCGCCGGGCTAGACAGGGCCGGCTGTGGGGACGTCCTCTGCAATGGCAGGAGGGTTAAGGGGCCTGGAATGGACCGCATAGTGATGTTCCAGGAGTCTGTACTCTTCCCGTGGCTGACCGCCTGCAAGAATATTGAGATAGGCCTCAAGAGTAAGGGCCTCTCAAAGGCGGCCCGAACGGTAAAGGCGATGGACTTCCTCAGACTGGTCCATCTCTCTAAATTCGCAAACGCCCACCCCCATGAGCTCTCAGGGGGTATGAGACAGAGGGTGGCCCTGGCCAGGTCTCTGGCTATGGAGCCAGAGATTTTACTCATGGACGAGCCCTTCACTGCCCTGGACGCCCAGACCCGGTGGATACTCCACTACGAACTACAGAACATCTGGGAAAAGACAGGCAAGACTGTCATCTTTGTAACCCACAACATCAGGGAGGCCGTGTGTCTGGCTGACAGGGTAATCGTGCTCTCAAGCAGGCCCGGGCGCATAAAACGTGAATATAAGATAGACCTACCCAGGCCCCGTGATGACGGCAGCGTAGAGGTGGCCGCCCTTTCCACTGAAATCCTGGCAATACTAAGGGACGAGATTGAGAAAGTGATGCGGGAAGAACTAGACGAAGGCTCCTGTAAGGAGTGCGACGTGAAATGCGTAGGAGTTACACCAGATAACAGCAATCCCAAGTAGGGACGGGGTAACCCCGCCCCTACTTACCTAACGTAAAGGGCAGAACTTGGTCCCTCGTAAGACTACTCTACCAAAGAAGGGGTTAGCCCTGAACCCAGGAGGCGCAGGGCCAGCAAAGGCCCACATCAAAAAGCCCACTCCCTGGAAAAATTACCTGGTAAAATTCGGGTTTTATGCGGGGATAGTGGGCATCTGGGAGCTTGTGTGCCTGCTGGGTATCTGGCCCCCTCATATCCTCCCCTCCCCTGTGTCCGTCGCCCTGACGCTTTACAGAGGCTTTGAGGACAAGAGCCTCCTCGTCGGCATCGGCGTAAGCATGCAGAGGCTTGTCATTGGATACTCTATATCTGTGGTCCTGGGGGTTACCATAGGTCTTTTCCTGGGAAGGATTAAATACCTGGAACATTCTTTAGGTTCAGCCGTCCTGGGCATACAGACCCTCCCCAGTATTTGCTGGGTGCCAGTGGCTACCCTCTGGTTTGGATTTGGCCAGGTGGCCATAGCCTTTGTAGTTGTTATAGGCTCTCTCTTTGTTATTGTCATCTCTACACAAGACGGGGTAAAGCATATACCCCCCCTCCTTGTCAAGAATGCCCGACTGCTAGGGATTGAGGGCTGGAGGCTTTACTGGGAGGTAATCCTCCCGGGTGCCCTCCCTACCATCGTTACGGGGATGAAGCTGGGGTGGAGTTTTGCCTGGAGGTCCTTAATGGGAGGGGAACTCCTCTTCGCAAAGCTTGGTCTAGGCCACCTCCTCAACCAGGGAAGGGTCGCTAACGATACCAGCCTCCTCTTTGCCGTGATGGTGGTAATTGTGGCTATCGGTCTCATGGTTGACCACCTTATTTTTGCTGTGGCAGAGAGGAGTATCAAGAGGCGATGGGGACTCCTTGTAGAAGAACACTAGAGGCAGCAAACAGTCCCTGCTGGTCCCTGGCCAAAAACCCTTTGACCCACCCGAAAAAGGCGATATAATCAACTAGGGAATAGGGGTTAGGGGCCAGGGAAATAAAAAATTGTAAATTGAAGATTGAAGATTTTGAATTTAAAATTTCCAATTTACAATGGTTTTTCCCTACCCCCTACTCCCTAACTACGGGCCCGTAGCTCAGTCGGCAGAGCAGCGGACTCATAATCCGTTGGTCGCAGGTTCGACCCCTGCCGGGCCCATTTGTTCCTTACGAAGACCTACAATAAACGCCCATCCCCTTTTTAAAAACATAAAGTACTCACCGAACACCCTCATGCATTTCCTGTAGTGCCCGGCGAGTACCTTTCCGGGTATACCGGATTTATTTTAAGCCGCCTGCAGGCAGGAAGCGATTAGTTCATCCAGCTTGGCACGGTCAAATCCAAGAATAGTCCGTTCTCCGCAGATAACAACAGGGACCGATGTGTAACCTAACCTCTTCAGCTCCTCTGCTGCCTCCCTGCTCTCAATAACGTTACATTCAATGAATTCGAGGCCGGCCTTCTTGAGATAATCCTTCACCCGCAGGCAGTTGGTGCAGTCTGTAGCAGTAAATACCTTTATCTCGTTCATGACAGACCTCCTTTCACACCACGAACACCCTTACTGCCTCTATATCTTATGATATTCAGTTTGCATAGGACTACAAGTGGATTGCAGTGGAGAGATATTCTGGTTATGTGGTATTGAAAGCAGTCAGAAAAATTGTTAAACTCCTGCTTAACGGATAAATGATGGCAATGACATGGAAATCGCCTTTGAGTTGCTCTCACTGGTAACGGCTTCCGTGGCATTGGTGCTCCTGCTCAGTGCCAGGGGTGGCAGGTCCATCCAGCCTGCCGTTGTTACGCTGTATATCTGTATTGGATTTAATGTAGCGGAGACGTTGACCAGACGGTTCTTGAGGATTAAGGCCACGGCCGAATCGGCCACCATAGAGACCGTAACCATAGCCCTTGTGGCCACGGCCCTCTGTTACGCCATACGCGCAAAGAGGGAGAAGAACAAACCTGCCCCAGGCGGACTGGGCCTTGCCATTATGTGCATGGTATGGGCAGTAACCATGTTTGCCCTGGAACTTTCCCTGGGCTTTATCCTTAGAAGGTGGGGTGCCCTCTAGACCCGGCCCGGACCCGTAATGTGGGCTGGCAATCTGCACACCATCGGATCCGCTATGCCCACCACAAGTTTTAAGAAGCCATGATAGGACAAACAACTACTCAGACAAAAGAACCCAAGAAGAGGCCCAAAAAGGGAGATAGTAGGGGCACGTTGTCCGCCTCAGGCGGATGCCCTACCGCACCTCAACCTGAGTGGTACAGGCTCAGTGCTGAAGAGGTGCTGAGTCGCCTTGAAAGCGGACCCGCGGGGCTGAGCGACGCAGAGGCCGCCAAGAGGCTGGAAAAGCACGGCCCAAACGAGATTGTAGAAAAGAAGAAGACCCCGGCCATACTCCAGTTCTTAAGGCAATTCACAGAGGTCCTGATAATAATCCTGCTGGTGGCTACTGCCGTATCGGCCGCCCTGGGTGAGTATCTTGACGCTGGCGTCATCTTTGCCATCGTCATACTGAACGCCGTCATGGGCTTCCTGCACGAGAGAAAGGCGGAAAAGGCCGTAGAGGCCCTGAAGAAGATGCTCGTACCGAAGGCCAAGGTCCTTAGAGACGGCTCTGTGAAGGTAGTTGAATCACGCTCCCTGGTCCCTGGCGACGTCCTTATCCTGGAGGCAGGGGAACGGATAACTGCAGACTGCCGCCTCATGGAGGCCCTGCACCTGAAGGTGAATGAGTCAGTCCTCACGGGGGAATCCGTCCCGGTAGAGAAGGCCACTTACGTGATACACGAAGCGGCCACCATCCCGGAGAGGAAGAACATGTTCTTTTCTGGTACCACGGTGGTGTATGGGCACTGCAGGGCCGTCGTAACCTCTACGGGCATGGATACCGAGTTCGGCAAGATAGCCGCCATGCTCCAGGCCGAGGAAAAGGAGAGTACGCCCCTCCAGAAGCGACTGGAGAAGCTGGGCAAAATACTGGGGATCGTTATCCTGGTAGTATGCGCCGCCGTCTTTGGTACGGGACTGGCCCGTGCAGGTCTTGGTAACCGTGAGGAGCTAATGACCCTGTTCCTGACCGCCGTTGCCCTGGCCGTGGCGGCCATACCAGAGGCCCTCCCCGCAGTAGTTACCATAACCCTGGCCATGGGCCTCACAAAGATGGCCAAGAGAAACGCCATAGTGAGAAAACTCCCGGCCGTGGAGACCCTCGGCTCCGCCACGGCAATATGTACGGACAAGACAGGCACCCTCACCGTTAACGAGATGACCGTCAGGAAGATATTCGTAGACGGCAAGACCCTGGACGTTACCGGCAAGGGCTACGATAAAAACGGTGCGTTCCTGAACAATGGACAAAAGGTAGAGACAGGCGAGGGTGTAAGACTCCTCCTGGAAACGGGTCTATTCTGCAACAACGCCATCCTGGACAAAGAACCCATCGGAGACCCCACTGAGATAGCCCTCCTCGTATCCGCCGCAAAGGCAGGGCTACCGGACCTGAGGAAAGACCACGAGAGGCTGGACGAGATACCCTTTGACTCCGAGAGAAAAAAGATGTCCGTGATATGCACCGCAGATGGAAAGACCCTGATGCACACAAAGGGCGCCGTGGAAAAGGTATTAGACAGTTGTACCCACATATATAAAAACGGGGGGATAGCAAGGCTGACCCAGGAGGATATTAACCAGATACTGGCGGTGAACCACCTCTTTGCCAGCGATGCCCTGCGTGTCCTGGCCTTTGCCAGGAAGGAACTGGAAGGGGATGGGCCTCATGAGGAGGGGGGGCTGGTGTTCCTGGGGTTACAGGGGATGATTGACCCCCCCAGACCTGAGGTAAGGGCGGCCTACCAGGAGTGCAGAGAGGCCGGCCTGCGGGTGGTCATGATAACCGGCGACCACAAGGATACGGCGGCCGCCGTGGCTAAAGAGATAGGTATCCTGGATGGAGGCGCCCTCCTCACCGGGGCAGAACTTGACACCCTGAGTGATGAGGAGTACACCAAGGTATTCCCTGAGGTCAGGGTCTACGCCAGGGTCTCCCCCCAGCACAAGGTAAGGATAACCGATATGCACAAGAAGATGGGCCACGTGGTGGCGATGACGGGGGACGGCATCAATGACGCACCGGCCCTCAAGAGGTCAAACATAGGCGTGGCCATGGGGATAACCGGTACCGACGTCACAAAGGAGGCCAGCGATATGGTACTGGCCGATGACAACTTTGCCACCATAGTCGCCGCCATTGAGGAAGGCAGGGGTATATACGAGAACATAAGGAAATTCGTGTACTACCTCCTCTCCTCCAACTTTGCAGAGGTCATCACCATCTTTGCGGCCATGCTATTGAACATGCCCCTGCCCTTACTGCCGGTACAACTCCTCTGGGTCAACCTGGTCACCGATGGCCTCCCCGCCCTTGCCCTGGGGGTGGAGCCCTACGAAAAACAGATAATGAAGCGTCCCCCAAGGGACCCAAGGGAGGGCATTATCACGAAGGGTATAATCGGTTATCTGGTGGCCGTTGGGTTCGTAGTAGCCGCCGCTACGCTGTCCATATTCTATCTTGGCAAAAACGTAGAAGAGGCCAGGTGCGAGACTTTCACCTTCTTTGTCATAGCGGAGGCGTTCCTATCCTATAACTTCAGGTCTTTCGGCCCATTCTATAAGGTAAGCTTTATCTCCAACAGACAGCTACTCATCGCCTGTGCAATCGCCCTCTCCCTTCAGGCAATAATCGTTTATGTGCCCTACTGCAACCCAATATTCCATACGGTACCCCTCCCCTGGTGGGACTGGTTGGAAATCATCGGCGCCTCCTTCGTAGTCTTCGGGATAGTGGAGGGCATAAAGACCCTGTTACGCTACTTTGAGAAGAGGGCCTCCCGCCCCCAAAGACCACCCAGGAAGGCCAGATTGAAAATGATTGAGGTCAGGAGGGAAGAATGGTCTGGAATGAGGCGGGCAATGTAGGGGCGACCCGGTGGGTCGCCCTTTTGCAGGGACAGGTAGGGGCATCCGCCTCAGGCGGACGCCGTGCCCCCACAGATACGCAACACAGATAAGGAGATTTAGATGAGACTGAAAGGGTTCTGGTTTCTTACTATCCTACTATACGCAGGCATCACACTGGCAGAGGGCGTTGCTAACCCCATGGACTACATAAATCAGAGGGATAAGGAACGCCTCTCCCAGATACTACAAACGGTCTCCAAGAAGTCCAACATGCCCACTAAGGAGATACACGAGGAGTTCTGGGTCATACTGGAGAGACAGCACAAGAACTGGTCGGAGAAGGAGATTGAGACCCTGAGGGACCAACTGGTGGGGCTCTCGCTGATTTATATGAAGTATTACTGGGAGGACGCACTGGAGTCGTTCAAGAAGGGCTCCCCGGAAAAGGGCTCCAAGAGGGCCAGCTACGAGGAGAGGTTGTTAAAGCTCGGGGTCCTGAGCCAGGAGAAGCTCACGGAGTACGACGAGAACATCAGGAGGATAGCCTTTCGGGAACCATTGAACCCAAAAGACGGGGGGCCAGGGTCGGTGGTCAACGAGCAGGGCATAGGCTACGTCCTCACCAGTCTGGAGGGGGCGACCGAGAGGGTAACGAAGCTATTTAATAAGTAGGGGCGAACCGCCTCAGGCGGATGGGTCGCCCCCATCGCCCCTGTAAGGGCACGGCGCGCCGTGCCCCTACAACTTGCCGTATATTATCTCTTCAAAATACCCCCACTGATTATCGTATGCCTCGTCTTGAATACGCCTGGGATTCTCCCT
>JASEHG010000048.1 GCA_030018855.1 Candidatus Brocadiaceae bacterium | reverse complement strand
GGCGGTTTTCAGGAGAGGCAGGGACAGAGCCGTGCCTGCCCTGCACCAGAACGGTGCAGGGCAGGCATTTCTTCCCTTGATAAGAACCTCTACGGCGGAGCTCTACTGTAATGGCCTGGAGTACCTCTGCTTTGGCAAGGGACCAGATAGGGGAGATGAGGGCTTCTCCTTCGGTGTCCCCTACCAGCCTCTGGACGGTAGTCTCAGATGGAATCCTCTCCAGGAAGTCAGCCGCCAGGCTAACGTACTCCTCCGCCCCCATGGTCTTTACTAGTCCTCTAGAGTATTCCTCCGCCATAGGGGTTGAACGGGCGACGTAGAGGTGGTGTAGCTTTACGCCATCTATACCCAGTTTAGAAAGGGCCTCAGCCGTGGCCATCATGTCCGCCCAATCCTCTCCGGGCAGACCGAGGATGACGTGGGCACAGACGTTTATACCCAGGGCCTTGGTCCGACGGACTGCCTCTTCAAAATCTTTGTAGGTATGGCAACGGTTAACACGTTTAAGGGTGCGGTCGTGGATGCTCTGGAGGCCATATTCTACCCACAGGTGGTAGTCGTCCTTGTAACTGTCAAGGAGGGAAAGCACCTCATCGGGTACGCAATCTGGCCGTGTGCCTATGGAAAGCCCTATGACGTCTTTGTCCTCCAGGGCCTCATTGTATCTAGACGTCAGCGTCTCAATATCTGCATAGGTATTGCTGAAGGCCTGAAAGTATACGATAAATTTTTCCGCACCGTAACGCCTCTTCAGGTATTGCTTTCCTTTCCTTACCTGTTCCCCGACGGGTTGTAGTGTACCCCTGGCGTTGGGGCTGAAACTCTCATTGGCACAATAAGTACAACCACCTGTCCCCTTGTAGCCATCCCTGTTGGGGCAGGTGAAGCCTGCATGTAGGGCTATCTTGTGTACCTTAAAAGGGAAACGCTCCTTGAGATATTGGCTAAAGGAATGGTATCTACATCCTTGTTGCCAGGGGTAGTGACGTTTGTGATTCCCCACCAGAAGCTCCTGTCTTTAAAGTATATTTAAGCGACGATTCTCGTCAGGCCATAGTTAACGTACTGGGGGAAACATCTCAATGTAGCAAACTTAACAGATTCTGCAAGTTGTGTCAATCGGGGGGAAGTTACTGCTTACTGTCTGCTAACGGTAGAAATCCATACCTATTAGAAACATAAAGCTATCTATACCTCTATTGGGTTTGGCTGTGCCTGCATTAGAGATGTGGTGTATGCGTGTCTGGAGGCTGAAGGCGGTCCTGTCATTTAGCATATATTTGATCCCTGGCCCTCCCTGGGGGGCCCCGTTAAATTTTGACCCCAGTTCTTTTACATCTAAGTTGGTGTACAAAAAGCCTGCCCCTGCCGAAAAGAAGGGGATAAACTTTGTACCAGTCTCAAAATTGTAGGTGAAGAGGACGTTTAAGCCAGCCTCCACGGCCCGGCTAGGGGTGAGGAACATACCGAACATGGGTTCTACCTCAAACTCTAATGCCCCCTTGACCTTATCAAAGTCAGCGATGATGAGCCCCCATTTAGGGAGTAGCTGAAAGTCCGTGATGTGCTCACTTTCGTCGGCCATACCGTAACCCCCACTTATCCCATACTCCTGCATCCCCGCCTTGAGGTAGCGGTCTTTCTTCTTGCCCTCTAAATCCAGCTTCCTTTCGTCCAGCTCCACCTGAGCTATCGCCTGGGTACATAGGAGGCTGACTACTGCGGCAATCAGGATGCTTACGACTTTATTACGCATGTATCCTCCTAAACGCCTACAAAATAACCAAACACGCAAACTAAATCAAGACAAAAATAGCTAATATTATTACGTAAGTCGTAGGGGCGTATTGTCCGCCCTAGGCGGATCTGCCTCAGGCACGACAATACGCCCCTACAGTTACGCCGGGCAGATGAGGTGGCCAAGTTTCTCGGAAAGCCTTAGATTCTCCTCAAAGTCTATGGGGACGTCTATGAGACATGGGATGTCCTCTTTGAGGGCCTTTTGCAGTATGGGCAGGAGTTCACCCGGCCTCTCCACCCTGTAGCCCTCCATCCCAAAGGCCCTGGCGTACTGGACGAAATCAGGGTTCTTAAAGGTGGAGCCAAATTCTACGCCGAACCTGGCCATCTGCTTCCACCTGATTAGCCCATAGCCATCATCCCTGAATATGATGATAGGAAAAGAGGTCCCCAGGCGGCTGGCCGTCTCTAACTCCATGCTGGTCATCAAAAAGCCGCCATCCCCCACGACGGCCACCACCTTTTTGTCGGGGTGTATAAGTTTTGCGGCGATAGCGGCCGGCAGACCAAAACCCATTGAGGCGAAACCGAAGGAGATGAGTACGGTCAATGGCTCCTGTGCCATATAGTTTCTGGCCACCCATATCATGTGGGCCCCTACGTCACTTACCAGTATGTCCTCCCTGCCCAGGACCTTCCTTACGTCTTGAACTACCCTTTGAGGTTTAATAGGAAAGCTCTCGTCCATAGCGTATTCCTCTGCCTCCCGAAGGATGTACCCCCTGAGGTTCTTTATAGGGGTAATGGTCTTCCTCTTCACCAGGTCTTTAAGGAGGCAGAGGCTTTCCCCGATATTCCCCATAAGCTCTACACTGGGGCAGTAGTGGAAGTCTACCTCGCTGGACACAAAGTCTATGTTGATTATCTTTTTATCCCCTCTTGGGTTCCATGCCTCAGGCCCATAGTCAGCAAGGTCGTAACCCACGCCAATAACCAGGTCGGCCCTATCAAAGCCACAGTTGGCGTAATCGTGCTGCTGAAGTCCGACAGATAGTAGACACAGTTCCTCCTCGGCAGGTACACAACCGATGGCCATAAAGGTGTGGGCCACGGGTATCTGGGTGTGTCTTACAAACTCCCTCAGGTACTTAGTAGCCCTGCCCCTTACGACACCGTTACCGGCGAGGATGACGGGATATCTGGCCTCGTTTATCAGCCTTGCGGCCTCCTTGACGGCCCCCTCGTCGGGGTGAGGATAGGTTATCGCCTGGACCGGGAGGGGCCTCTGGTTCTCAACCTCCTCTTCTGCTACATCGGAGGGCAGTTCCAGATGACAGGCCCCGGGCTTTTCCACCTGGGCCAGCTTAAAGGCCTTTCTCACCATCTCGGGGATGAGTTCGCCCCTCCCTATCTGTGCATTCCATTTAGTAATGGGCCTGAGGTGGCTGACTACGTCTATAATCTGTTTGGATTCCTTGTGGGTCTTCCTTCGGTCTGCCTGGCCAGTGAGGGCCACAAGGGGGGCGTGGTCCAGGTTGGCATCCGCAATCCCCGTAGTAAGATTGGTGGCCCCTGGGCCCAGAGTGGCCAGGCAGACACCAGGCTTACCAGTAAGCCTGCCTACCACACCAGCCATAAAGGCCGCCCCCTGTTCATGCCTGGTGGTAACGTACTTTATCCTGGAGGACCTCAGGGAGTGAAGCACGTCCATCACCTCCTCCCCGGACACCCCAAAGACAAATTGTACCCCCTCATGTTCTAAACACCTAACCAACAGGTCCGAAGCCTTCATCTTGGGTCTCCTTCAGCCAGCAGGTGGTAGCCAGGACTAAAAATGCCAAATTTCAAGGCCCAAAGTTCAAATGAAATCCAGTAGTCAGCTATCAGTAATCAGCTATCAGCAATCTTGCTGACTGCTGACCTGCTGACCTGCTGATTGCTGACTGCTGATAAATTGGGCATTTGGGCCTGGATATTTGGGTCTCTGCTTACTGCCTGGTGTCTTCTCAAGATACCCCCGAAAGTGGGATAGGTCAAGGGAGAATTTCCTGGGCTTGTGGAGTATATAGCCAGGGATTAGGGGCCAGGGACCAGGGATTAGGGGAAAAAGTGCTACATACTTAGGAACATCTTGAGATAAAAGAAATTACTGCCGTCTTGACTTAAGGGGTACCACTGGGCATAATGTCCCTAACGAAGTAACAACCGCTCTTAAAAGGTAAAAACTCGGACACGTTTCTTTCTTAATGGCATCGGTCGCGTCGTGCCCGAGGCAGACCCACCTCTGGCAGACTTGAGGCTAATTTGCCTATGGTGAACGAACCCCGTGTAAATAAGCCACGTAGTGGGGAGGCATAGTGTCCAAGGTAACAAAAAGAGACCCTCAAGCAACCCAGGAAAAGGTACGCCTGAGGCTGATGGTTATCATCCCCCTTTCTTTTAGCTTTTTTACCCTGGCCGTTGGATACCTGAGCTTTAACCTTGGTAAGTACTTCTTTATAGACACCAGTCGCCCCGCCCCCCTGGACACAGAGGGTGATTTCTGGATATTACTGGCTATACTTGTTATGACCGGGCTAGCCACCGTGTCGGGGATAGCGATTACCCGCACCATTACCACACCCCTGAAGAGACTAAGCTCCAGGGCAGAAACCCTGGTCCCCGGAAGGGCAACGATGACCCAGGTAGCGAGGCCAGCGCCGTCAAACGAATTTGACCTCCTGAGCCATACTTTGGAAGACGTCTTTGATTACCTGGAAAGTATAAAAAGGGAAGGCAAGCATGGGGAGCCCTCTGGGGCAATGACAACCTCTCAGTATCCTGCTAAGATGGAACTGATAAGGCAGTGGCTGAGACAGGCCGACCAGATGGCAGGGCTTGGCACGATGGCGGCAGGGATTGCCCATGAGATTAGAAACCCACTGGCCTCCGTCCGAGGGCTAACGGAACTGATAAGAGAAGAGACATCTTCTGCCGCCCCCCACAAGATCTACGCCGAGAAAGTAATAAAAGAAGTAGACAGGATGAATGCCCTGGTGGAAGAGGTACTAGAGTTTGCCCAGGTAGAGGCCACCTATCCCACCCCCCAGGACGTTAACCGCCTCCTCAAGGAGGCCCTCTCTTCCATCAAATACCGTTTCCCCAACCAGAAATTAGAGGTGGTGGAGAGATTAACCGACAACCTTCCTCCTGTCCTGGTCAGACCAGAAAAGCTTACAAGGGCCTTTGAGAACCTAATCCTCAATGCCTTTGAGGCAACCCCCGAGGGCGGCAGGGTAACCATAACCAGTTCCCGTGGAGATAGTTTCGCCTCCAGGGGCAAGGCCTCCGGAAAGGTCTCGCTGAGGTTTCACAATACAGGTTCTTTCATCCCCCCAGAGGAGGCGGAGCAAATCTTCCTCCCCTTTTATACCACTAAGCCATACGGTACGGGGCTAGGGCTTCCCATCACCCACCGTATTATCTCCTCCCAGGGGGGACAAATAAGTGTAGATAGTGACAGGGAGAAAGGGACAACCTTTATAGTAGAACTGCCAACGTATCTGCCATAATGCGGATATACCTCTGGCATGACCAGTAATCTGACCATGAAAGAAAAGATACTCGTAGTAGACGACGACCAGGGGATACAGTTCTTCCTGGGAGAGGTGCTGAGGAAGAAGAACTATGAGGTGGATTCTGCCACCAGTGCCGAGCAGGCCCTCACCAAGGTTAGAAAGGAGGAATATAGTCTTGTACTCATGGACGTAAGGCTCCCTGGAATGAGCGGCATTGAGGCCATAAGGAAGCTGAAAGAACTAGACCTGGCGGTCCCCATAATAATTATGACCGCCTACGGCTCCAAGGAACTTGCCATCCAGGCCGTCCAGGAAGGGGCCTACGACTTCTTTGTCAAGCCCATCAAGCTGGAAGAATTTCTTATAATCCTCCGCCGCGCCCTGGAAAAGAGACGGCTTCAGCTAGAGGTAGACAAACTAGAGGAAGACCTCAAGAAAAAATATGAGTTTGAAAACATCGTTGGGACCAGTGGTCCCATGCAGGAGGTCTTTGCCCTCGTAAAAAAGGTGGCAGGCACTGATTCCTCCGTAATTATTTATGGCGAAAGCGGCACCGGCAAAGAACTCATTGCCCAGGCAATACACGCCCACAGCCCCAGGAGGGATAAACCCTTCGTAAAACTCAACTGCGTAGCCATCCCGGAGGGGTTACTGGAGAGCGAACTCTTCGGACACGAAAAAGGTTCTTTCACCGGGGCCATAGCCCAGAAGGCGGGCAAGTTTGAGTTAGCTAATGAAGGGACTATCTTCCTGGACGAGATAGGAGACATGACCCTACATACCCAGGCCAAGATACTCAGGGTACTACAAGAGAAGGAGTTTGAAAGGGTTGGGGGGACCAAGACCATCAAGGTGGACGTCAGGGTCATAGCCGCCACAAACAAGAACCTCCAGAAGGCCGTAGAGGAAAAGACCTTCAGGGAAGACCTCTTCTTCAGGCTGAACGTGGTACCCGTATATCTCCCCCCGCTCAGAGAACGGGAGGGTGATATCTCCCTACTGGTAGAGCACTTCCTTAAAAAGGCCAGGGAAAAGGTAAAGAAAGACATCCGCGGTATCTCCCAGGACGCCATGGAACTCCTCATCGGTTACTCCTGGCCAGGGAACGTGAGGGAGTTGGAGAACTGCATGGAACGGGCCGCAGTCATTGCGGAGGGGGACCTCATCACCAAAGACTGCCTACCCCTCTACGTGACCACACAGGAGGATTTAAAACCCTTCCCATGCGAGACCAACAGCAATCTAGATAGTACCCTCGCCACCACGGAGAGGAGGCTTATCCTGGAGGCGCTAGAAAAGACGGAGGGGGTACAGGTGAAGGCCGCCAAACTCCTGGGGATAACAGAAAGAAGCCTCTGGCACAGGATAAAGAAATACAATATAAAGGTGTAGGGATAGTTATACAGTAATTATACAGGCACGGCCCACCCTTAATCCCCCTCAGTCCCCCTAAAGGGGGAGAAAAGGGGATTATTCAATATGCCATGCTGCCCCTTTTCCAAGAACGCAGTGGCAGTCCGCCTGAGGCGGATTACTCTGCCTTTATGCCGAGCAAGTCATGCCGAAGGCAGACCTGCCTATGGCACGGCTCGGCCACGGCGAAGCGGACAAGATGCGACTAGGAGATAGGCTAATACAAGAGGGGCTCATCAGCCCTGCACAACTGGAGATGGCCCTCAAGGAACAACTCAGGACAGGGGAACTCCTGGGAGAGGTATTCTGCCGTCTTGGTTACGCAAGCCGGGAAAACGTTAAAAGGGCCCTGGCAAAGAATGCAGACATTGACTTCATCAGCCTCAAGGAGATTAAGGTCCCTGAAGACGTCCTGAAGTTAGTACCCAAGGCCTTCGTCTTGAGACATAAGGTCTTGCCCCTCGGTATAGCCAATGGTGCCCTGAGAGTGGCCATGTTAGACCCCTTTGACGTACTAGTTATAGATGAACTCCAATCACTAACCGGGTACGTAGTCCAGGTCGTCACCGCTACTGATGAGGACCTACACCAGGCCCTGGACAGTTTCTACTACACTTCAGCAATAACGTTGGTACACAAACCACTTACCCAGCAAGAAATAGATGAACTGGTCAAAAAGGTGGCAGTCAGCGATAACCCCATTATAATCCACGGCGAAAGGTACACCGATAGAGACCTATTAGCCCTGACCATCCACTCTATCTCTCCCAGGAGGGGAAGGCCTTTTATTGCGTTAGACTGTAGGGCTACACCCCCGACGCAACTGGAAGGGGAACTCTTTGGTTACGAAAAGGGTTTCCTCCAGAGCGTCTTACGTGAGGGAAAGGTCCACAAGGGGAAACTCGAACTAGCCGAGGGAGGGACACTGTTTATAGACGAGATAGGAGATATGCCACTCTCCACCCAGACCAAGGTACTACGGACACTCCTGGCCGGGGAGTTTAAAAGGGTCGGCAGTACTGAAGCCAGGAAGATAAACGTGAGAATAATAGCGGCCACTAGCACTGACCTAGAAACGGCCATTAAAGAGGGGATTTTTAATAAAGACCTCTACTTCAGGTTGAATACGATACCCATAGAACTCGTACCACTGCAGGAAAGGAAGGCCGATATCCCCCTGTGGGCAGGATTCTTCCTGGAAAAAATCAGGCATAAGATGAGCAGGCCAGACCTGAGACTATCCGAAGGAGCCATCCGGACCCTTATGGAATACCACTGGCCGGGGCACCTTGTAGAACTGGAGAGCTGTCTGGAAAGGGCAGCCCTCATGGCCAAAGGAGAAGTGATTAATAGGGATTTAATAGGGATTGTCTGCACATTTAGCCCGGGTGCCGGTGAGGAAACGGGCGGGCAACCTTAAACGAGACATAGCCCAGGTGCTCCGCCACCTGGGAACTGAAGTTCAAGTAAAAAGGGTCTTGTCTCTTGAACTGGCAAGGTTTAAAATATCCGCGGAGGTTTTGTATAGCTTAATGGCCAGGATAAGACTGGGTGAACGATTAGTAAAAGAGGGCACCATCAGCAAGGAACAACTGGAGATAGCCCTCAAGGAACAGGCCAGGACAGGGTCCCTCCTGGGAGAAGTGCTCAACACCCTGGGGTTCGTTACCCAGGAGAGCATTATGAGAATCCTGGCCGCTGACGCCGGGATGGAGTTCGTCAGTCTCAGGGAGACAACCATCTCCGAAGACCTCACAAAATTACTACCCGAGCCTTTCGCCAGGAAACACAAGGCCATACCAGTCAGCCTCAGCAACGGCACCCTAAAAGTGGCAATGTCTAACATCTTTGACGTAGAGGCCATAGACGAACTGCAGGAGTTGACCGGCTATTTCGTCCAGGTCGTAGCCGCCACCGAGGAGGATATGGCCCAGGCCCTGAACGGCTACTACGGCACCAAGGCCTCCGTTGACGGCAGGCCCAGCGGAGGAAGACTGGAGACAGAGATAGAGGAGACCGTCCAGAGGCTGGAAAAAGAGGTGGATGTAGCAGATGAAGCAGAAGCGGGTACGGCACCCCCTATGGTAAGACTCATGGATTTGCTCATAGCCTACGCCATCCAATCAGAGGCTACGGACCTCCACATAGAACCAGAGGAAAACCTCATAAGGACCCGTTACAGGATAGACGGTGTGCTCTGTCAGGGGGCCACCATCCCCAAGAAATTTCTATCCGCCGTCACCGTAAGGGTGAAAATCATGTCTGGCATGAACATCTCTGAGGCACGGATACCCCAGGATGGAAGGATAAAGACTAACGTGGGCGGCAAGGCAGTAGACATCAGGGTCAATAGTTTTCCCACCACCTTTGGCGAGAGTGTGGCCATGAGGTTATTGGACAAAGAAAAGCTGGTCAGGGGGTTGGAGAGCCTGGGCTTTTTCTCTTCCAACCTGGAGATATTCAAGAAAATGATTAACAGGCCCCACGGTATCATCCTGGTCACCGGCCCTACGGGTTCAGGTAAGACCACCACCCTCTACTCCACCCTGACCTTTCTCAACAGCCTGGAGAGAAAAATCATAACGGTGGAAGACCCTGTAGAGTATGAACTCCCCCTCATCCGCCAGTCCCAGATAAACCCTAAGGCCGGCCTCACCTTCGCCACAGGACTGAGGGCCATCTTAAGGCAGGACCCTGACGTTATCTTCGTGGGTGAGACCAGGGACGGCGAGACGGCAGAGATGGCAGTGCGGTCCGCCTTGACCGGCCACCTCGTCTTCAGCACCCTCCACACCAACGACTCCGTGGGGGCAATACCCAGGCTAATAGACATGGGCGTAGAGCCTTTCCTGGTGTCCTCTTCCCTGGTCGGCGTTATAGCCCAGAGGCTGGTCAGGATACTCTGCAAGCAGTGCAAAGAAGAGACTACCCCCGACCCCGTTCGCTTAAAGGATATGAACTGGGAGGGGCAACTGACCAAATGTTACAAAGGCAAGGGGTGTCCTGGCTGTAGAGGTACGGGCTACAGGGGTAGAATCGCACTAATAGAACTCTTGACCATCACCCCGGAACTCGCGGAACTCATTGTAAAAAGGGCGGACGGCTCTGCCATTAAGGCCCTGGCCCTCAGTCAAGGGATGAAGACCCTCAAGGAGGACGGACTGGAAAAGGTACGGCAAGGCATCACCTCCCTGGAAGAGGTACAAAAAGTAGCGGGAATATAGTCAAGGGAGTAGGGGGTAGGGAGTAGGGAGTAGTAAAACAAAAGATTGCTACCCCCTACCCCCTGACTTTTAGGGAATGGCACCAGCAAAATGCCTCAGTACAGCTACACGGCCATAGATGACCACGGAAAGACCGTCAAAGGGGTATCCTCGGCAGGGAGCGAACAAGAGCTAACTGCCAAGCTTTCTCAGGAGGGTTTCTACCTCTTAACTGCCTCCGCTGCAGATGCCAAAGCGAAAGGTGGAGGAGGGTCTTTCCTCGGCTGGGGGAAGATAAAACCACGGGAGGTCATCACCTTTACCCACCATCTCTCCACCGTCCTGAGCGCAGGCATCCCTATACTGCAGGGCCTGGAGGACCTGACAGAACAAACCACAGACCCTAAGTTCAAACAGATAATATTGGAGGTAAGGAACGACGTCCAGGGGGGAAAGAGGCTCTCCGAGGCCCTCAGTCGCCACCCGAAGGCCTTCTCAGAACTCTACGTGAACATCCTTAAGGCAGGCGAGGCCACAGGAGAAGTGGACAAGGTACTGACCGATATAGCCTACTTCCTGGAGTGGTCGGAGGATCTAAAATCAAGCATAAAACAGGCCACTTTATATCCAAAACTCCTCTTCGGTGCCATAATCCTCCTGGGGGGGTTCCTATTTGCCTTCGTCTTCCCCAAGATTACCGGGATACTGGTAGAACTAGACATCCCCCTGCCCTTACCTACCAGGATAGTAATTGGCCTTAGTAGTTTCCTGAGGTACAACTGGTACTACCTCCTGGCTGGCGGTGTCTCAGTGGTTGTAGCTTATAGGGTAGTCTCCGGCTATCCATGGGGCAGGATGGCCCTGGACAAATTTTCGCTGAGTATCCCTATCTATGGGGTACTCATGCGCAGTATTGCCCTTACCAGGTTCGCCCACTTCATGGCCCTCCTTTCCAAGGCCGGGGTGGATATCATCCAGGCCCTAACCATAGTGGAAAAGGTGGTTGACAACGCAGTAATCGCCAAAGTCATACGCGCTTCCAGGGAGCAGGTAAAGGCAGGCCGTCAACTGTCAG
>JASEHG010000047.1 GCA_030018855.1 Candidatus Brocadiaceae bacterium | reverse complement strand
CCATGTCTGCCTCGCTTTTTCCCCCTCCCTTGAGGGGAGGGGGAAGGGGGAGGGTGGCTGTTCCCTCCCATAGTGTTTAAAGTCCATTTAGGACAGGGCTAAAGCCCTGTCCCTACGTATCTGTCTCCCTGCTGTCTACCGCTTTTTCTATCTGCACCAGATTGGTGTTGAAGGCCGAGCCCCCTCCCATGTCTGCAAGGAAGTCTGGGGTAGTACAGTTGGCGTTCTTTCCTCCCGGGCATTGCCTGCTCCACCACTGGCCCAGGCTCACCACCACCCCTGGCTTTACCCTATCCTCCACGGAGGCCCAGAGGAGGCAACTGCCCCTGTCGTTAAAGACCCTTACAAGGTTCCCATCCTTTATACCCCTTGAGGCGGCCTCCTTAGGGTTGATGATTATAGTAGGGGCACGGCGTGCCGTGCCCCTACCGTCGGAGTTATGCATCCAGGGGTCGCTGGCGAAATTGGAATTCAAGAGGGAGTGGGCCGACGGCGTGAGGAGATAGAGTGGATACCTCTCGTAAAGTGCAGGCGTTGTCTCCCTACCCTCCTTTAACGGTATGTGTGCGGGTAATGGGTCAAGGCCCTCGGCTTCCATCTTTTGGGAGTAAAATTCTATCTTCCCTGAAGGGGTGGGAAATCTCCCGTCAGATTCGCTTCTATCACTACCGGCCTTAAAAGGCACGTAAGGTATCTCAAGGTTAAGTGGGGCATGACCTTCTTTAATGAGTCTTTCCAGGGTTATGCCTTCCAGGGCGGGGTGCCTGGCAGACAGCATCTCCCCAATCACGTCCCAACTGTCTTGCTTAAAACAGGGGTCTTCAAAGCCCATTGCCCTGGCCAGGAGGCTAAAGGTCTCCAGATTAGACTTACACTCGCCCTGCGGGGAGATGGCCTGTTGGCTGAGCTGGAGGCTGAGGTGGTAGTAGGAGGCATGGAGGTCTACCTGCTCAAATTGGGTAGTGGATGGCAGTACCATGTCGGCATAATACGCAGTATCTGTAAAGAACAATTCATGTACTACGGTAAAGAGGTCTTCCCTGAGAAGCCCAGCTAACAACCTGTTCTGGTTAAACAGTACGGCCATAGGGTTTGCATTGAATACATAAAGACTGCTGATTCTGGGATTGCCATTAGTGAGGATTTCTCCCAGACTGTTCATATTAAATGAGGCAGGCGGGTTGGGTCTCAGGTCCTCCCCCTCCAGGTAGTCCCAGTCCACTGGAAATATCGTACTGGTAGGGAAGAAGATACCACCACCCGGCCTCCCCCACGTCCCCACCAGGGCAGGTAGACAAGATAGTGTCCGCAGGGTCATGCCACCATTAGTATGATGCTGACAGCCTGAACCCACGTAAATAAAAGAGGGCTTACTGGCGGCATAGAGCCTGGCAAATTCCCTTATCTTTTTGGCCTCTATGTCCGTGAGTTCCTCTGCCCGCTCCAGGGGATATTCCTCTACCCGTCCCTGCAGTTCCTCAAAACCAGAGGTTGAGCGGGAGACGAAGTCCCTGTCAAAGAGTCCTTCCTTGATTATTACGTGCATCATGCCGAGGGCCAGGGCCGCATCACTGCCGGGCCTTGGCTGGAGGAACAAATCCGCCACCTCTGCCCCTTTTACCCTAAACGGGTTCACCACGGCATAGAGGGCGCCCTTTCTCCTGGCCTCTCTGAGGAAGGGTAGTTGGTGTACGTTGGTGGAAAAGGTGTTAGTCCCCCAGGCTATGACAAGTCTTGAATAGGGGATGCCCCTTGGGTCCGCCCCTTCCGAGCTTCCCATAGTGTAGAGGTAGCCAACCCGTCCCGCCTTGGTGCATATGGTACGGTCAAGCTGTAGCGTCCCAAGGCGGTTAAAGAACCGTTTCCCCACCAGTTTCCCATGCACCATCCCCAGGGTACCAGAACCGTAATAGGGGAGTATGGCCCTTGGGCCCTCCCTGGCGATAATGGCCTTCCATCGGGAGGCAATGGTCTCCACGGCCTCTCCCCACGAAATCCTCTCTAAGCGACCTGAACCCCTCGGGCCTACCCTCTTCATAGGATATAACACCCGTTCCGGGCTATAGACCCTTTCTGGATAGTGCCTTACCTTTGGACAGAGGAACCCCCTGGTCACCGGGTGTTGAGGGTTTCCCTCCACTTTTACCAGCTTGCCCCCCTTCACGTGGGATAGGATACTGCAGGTGTCAGGGCAGTCGTGGGGGCAGACACTCAGGACTATACCGTCCCCTGGTGGTTTAGGCCGTTGCACGGCTTTTCCCTATCCATCCTAGAAAGAGTCTAGAAAGAGAGACCATTAGATAACCTCCCCACCCCACCGCCATGCCCCAGGTGAACCACAGCATCTGCCCAGAGAATACGAAGAGGAAAAGGATTATCTGGAAGGTATCCACGTTGGACAGCATTCCTAGAAAGGTGGCAGTGCCACTTCTAACGGGGGCTGGTGTGTTGGACGCCCCTGCTGTATCCTTTTGCATGAGCAAGTAGGCGTCCAGGTTGAGGCATATGAGGACGGCAGTGGCAGAGACGGTGCCTGCCCAGAGGACGTTGGCATGTCCTTGTCTGGAGAGGGCCAGGGCAGTGGCGAGGAATATACCTGCGTAAACTATACTATCACAGACAGAATCAAGCCAGGCACCAAACCGGGACTGCATAAACTTCAACCTGGCCACCTCCCCGTCGCTCAAATCCACGATGACCGAGGCCTGATATATCAATGCGGCAAAGACGCCGTACCAGTAGCCCCCCTGCCAGAAAAACCAGCAGGCAGTCAATCCAATAAGGAGACTGCAAAGGGTTATCTGGTTGGGGGTAACAGGTAGTCTTATTAACACCCTGGTAAGAAGCCTGGAGAGTTTTCTGTTGACACGTATGGCCATCAGGCCATCCGTGGGGAGGCCCAGCCGTTTGTACAGTGCCTTCTTTGTACCTTTGAGGGTCTCCAGAGAGGTAACTTCATGGCAGAACTCTTTGGTAACGTTAACCGCCTTTACGGTACCTTTATTGGCCAGATGGCGGATTAGTTCCGTAAAGGTTATGGGGTTCCTGTGGTCGCCAAGGTCTATCCCCCTCAATGCCTCGGTCTTTACCAGGAGGAGCCCTGCCGCCAGGGCATCTGCCTCTTCCTCCCCAAAGCCAGCAACCTTTTCTCCCTCAAGCCTTACAAAGGTACCTCGCTCTGCCGTGCCCTTCCTGACGGCCAGGCTGGCTACCGCCTCCCCTAGCCCCCAGTTCTGTACCCCTTCTATTACCTTTGCATCAAAGACCGCTTCTGCCTTGATAACCAACACCCCCGTTAAGGTGGCAGGGCCGGCCTTGGTATCGGGTTTAAAAAATTCTTCAGGCAGACCTCCTTCAATCCACCGCAAGGTGGCCTTGAGTCTTGTGTCCTGTAACAAAGGCTGGAGCTGTGCGGCCTCCCTGGCAACGATATAAAACTCCTCTATTCCCCCTTTCTGGGCCGCCAGCAGTGCACGCTTGAAGAGGGGTAATCCTGCACAGTCTTCCAGTGCCCACCTCAGGGCCGTTACCAGGACAATGGCCTGCCTTATCATGGGTGTCCTTTCAATCCCTTTTTGCCGCTCAGTCTGGCCGAGGCAGATACCGCCTTGTTGCCGTCTAACATCGGCAGTATGTCCCTCTCTGCCCTCCGTATGTCTTCCTCAAAGTCTATCTCTATCCAGGGGAGGCCGTCTACGGGTTCGTAGCCCACCTCACAGCAGGATAATAGCCTGTCCAGGGCCTCCTCATATTCCGCGTCCAGCCTTCCTTCCAGAATAAAATCCTCCAGGGTATTCCTAAGCTGAGGGCAATGCTCCCCGGCCAGCTTCAGGAACCCTACCCCCTCCCCTACGAGGGGTGTTTTTAAGACGTTCTTTTTGGAGATGGCCGCGACCCTCTCCCCCTGGACGAAGAGCTTCATCTCCTCTCCCGTATCCGTGAAGTCTTCCTCCAGAAGGAAACAACTCTTTTTAGGGGACTCAAGCAGTCTTTTTAAAAGGGCGGGGTGGAACAGGACATCGGCGTCCATAATGAGGATGTCGCCCTGTCCGCCTAAGGCGGATTCCCTGGCCTCCCAGAGGGAGGTGATACTGCCCCTCGTGTAATTTTTATTAAAAATGTAGCGGATGTTGAATTGCTTTTCTGCCTCCTTGAGCCTTGGGAGTATCATCTCCTTCAGGTGGCCCAGTACAAAGGTGACCTCTGTGATGGAAGATTCTTTCAGGGATTCCAGGTATCTATCCAGCAAGGTCTTCCCACCGATTTCTATCAGGCATTTGGGCCTCTGGCCTGTAATGGGCATGAGCCTCTTACCTACCCCGGCCGCAAGGATTAAGGCGTGCACCGTAGACCTCCCGGCCTTACTTGAGGTAGAGGGGCGGGACGTTATCTTCCTTAGACAGCCCAGGAACCCTTCCAGGTCCTCCCTGGTAAGTTCCCCCATGTTGGCCACCCTGAAGATTTCTCCCTTGAGGCGTTCCTGTCCGGCATAAATCACAAACCCATTCTGCTTTAACCCGTCATGGAGGGTCTGATAGTCAAACCCGGCGGGGAGATAAAGGGTAGTGATGGTATTGGATAGTAACTTCTCAGGCAGATAGAGCTTGAGGCCCATCTCTCTGAATCCACTACGCAGGGTCTCGGCGGCCTTCCTGTAGCGGGCAATCCTGCCCTGGACTCCTTCTTCCAGGAGTTCCTCCAGGGCCGTCTCCAGGGCATAAAATATCGGGATAGACGGGGTAAAGGGGACGGTGCCCTTTTCCTGACTCTCCCAGAGGGTGGGTATGTGGAGGTACATGGAACGGGGGGGTATCTTCTTTAACCTCTCCATTTCTTCCTCTTTAATCAATACAAAGGAGAGGCCTGGGAGCCCCTGTATGCATTTGTTGGCCGAGCCTACGCAGAGGTCTACGTTACATCCTTCCAGGTCTAACTCCTCCCCCCCGAGGCCGCTTATGGAGTCCAGCAGGAAGACCTTCCCGTATTTCCTGGCTACCTTGCCAATCTCCCTCACGGGGTTAATCAGGCCCGTAGAGGTCTCATGGTGCACAAGGGCTACCACCTGTATCTCCGGGTGTTCTCTGAGGGCCTTTTCAATATCTACAGGGTCTGGTAACTTCCTCCAGTCGTAAACTAGCTCAAACTTGCGGTGGCCATAGATGGAGGCCATACGGGAGAACCTCTCGCCATAGACGCCGTTGTTGATTATCAGGATGGCCTTGCCTTCCCCCACGGAGGAGGCTATAGCGGCCTCCATGGCGGCAGTGCCGGAACCCGTAAGTATCGCCGAGGTGTACCCCCCTCCAGGCGTAAAGGCCGCAAGGAGCATCTGCCTTACCCTCTTAAGGATGTGGGAGAACTCTTCCTCCCTGTGACAGATATCTCCCCGAAGGAGGGCCTTCCTGACCTTCTCCGATACCACCACCGGGCCGGGGTTTAATAGTACCATCCTCTCAAACGGCTCTTGCATCTCTAACTCCTTCTGACAGCCTCTATAAATCTATCCCGGATAGCGACGGGGCTATGGCTGACCCTGGGAAGCCCTTCGGTCCCTTCCTCTGCCCCTACCTTTACCAGGAGAAAAGAGGGGCCTTTTTTCTCAAGGCATCTCTCTAAAGCCAGCTTGAAGTCTTTTTCTTCAGTAATCTTTTCTACCACAGGATAACCAGAGGCCTGGGCTATCTTCTCCAGGGGTACCTTTCTGGATATTGTGGCCTGACTGCCCGTGGAGCCGTAGGCCTCATTGTCAATGACTATGTGGACGAGGTTGGGTGGCAGGAGTTCCCCTATCTGGGGCAGCCCGCCGAGGTTCATAAGTACGTTGCCGTCGCCATCAAGTATCACTACCTTACGTTGGGGTAGTGTGAGGGCAAGACCCAGGGCAATGGAAGAGGCCAGGCCCATAGAGCCAATCATGTAAAAATTCTGGGGCCTGTCCTTAAGGGTAAAGGCCTCCCGTGAGACCCTGCCGTTGGCCGCCACCACTAACTCTTCTCTTAGTGTTCCCATAATGGTCTTTAATATGGCAGTGGTCTTCACTGGAGTATCCCCACCGTTCTCTCAAAAGATTCTTGCATCTTTGTATCGTTTAGTGACATAGGCAACACTATAAAAAGAAAAATTCCTCCTGGAAGAATTGTAAAATGAAGATTGGTCCGCTTGAGGCGGATTAAATTTAAAATTTCCAATTTCCAATCTTAAATTCCTCAGCAGTAGTCTTCACTCTAGCACCCCCCTGGGCAGGAACAGGGCAACGGGTATCTGTCTCTGGGAGGTCACCTCTCTGGACCATTCAATAGACTTGGCGACGTTTTTGGGGGAGAGTTCTCTGTAAGGGAGTCCTATACAGTCCATTAACTTTGTGCACGCCTTTCCCATAACCAGATGTTCAGGTGCGTCCTTGTCCGTCTTAGACGGATAACCCCTCCAGGTGACGATTAAGAGGCTAGGGATTTTATAGATAAGATTCAGAGAGGTCAAGGCATTAAGACATTGGCCCAGGCCGGAGTTTTGCATAAGCACGCATGGGGTCTTCCCGCCCAGGTAGGCCCCGACCGCAAGCCCCACGGCCACGTCCTCCCTAACGGCAGGGACGTAAGGGATTCGGGGGTCTTTCTCCAGCAAGAGTATTACATCCCCAATGATGGAACAGGGGACGCCTGTGAAGAAGTCATACCCCGCCGCTGCCAGTAGATTCAGGAATTCCTCGGCCTTCAAGTTAGGATGCTCCACTAGGAGGTCTTGCCTTCGGCAGATTTATCCGCCTTAGGCGGATGAATTTCTGGCTTTTTATAGTGGCGGTATATGATCTCCTGAATAGTCTTTTCTAATGTATGACAGAAGTCTAGTTCCCTGTCTGCCCGCTGATATTTGTTTATGTCCATGTATCTCATGAAGTCCCTAAGGCTCAGGTCCACCATCTCATAAGGGACCCTGGGTTCGCTCAGTTCCCCGAGACGTATAATGAGGGCCTTTATTAGGGCCTCCGGTTTGAGTCTGCAGTTCCAGACAGGGGATTGGGCTATCTCCTTGCGGAAGGCGGTAATACTCTCAGGCTTGTAGAAATCGGAGCGAAATTTCATGTAGTCAACGTTGTCCCAGAACTCCCACTGGGCAGAGCAGTAGGAACAACTGGGGAGGAATACCTGTACCGGGTTGTTCCAGAGGTCAAAATATATATGGCTTAAGAGGCTTACGGCGGAACTCATCTTGTGGCGGCTTATACGGCTAACGTCCTTATCCCCTACTATCTGACTCGCCATCTCTGCATGTTGGAGGAAGGTGGGCGTCTCCTCGGTAATCCTCTGGTAGGCGTATATTTTGTTCTCTATCCTCCGTCTCTCCTCCAGGCCGTTTGCGTTTACGGACGCCAACCTTTCTCTTAGTTTCTTTACCTTGCCCTCCACCCTTTTCCTCAGGGCGTCAAAATCCCTTGCCTTTACCTCCTTAGAGCCAAAGAGCTCCATGGCCACATCCAGAAACTCGGGCTGATTGGCAAGGATATGGGCATAGACCCTGTGGAAATGGGCCGGTTCCTTATCTATAACAGGGATTACGGAGTATATTGCACTGCCTTTTTCTAGACCACAACTCTCCAAAAGCTTGGCGGAAAGTACTACATGCGTTCCCCAGTCCACAGCATCTCCTTTTTATACAATGTCTTGACAAATAACACGTTTCAAGTTATAAAACTGGCCGTCTAAGATTTGAGGGTGGCAGGGCCACTCCCGATACTGGTAGGGGCACGGCGCGCCGTGCCCCTACGCAGGTCTTATACCTTTTATATCCTATCTATAATTTTTTAATAGGGCTATTGTCAACAACATTTTTGTCCTGCATGCCCAAAACTAGGGACTAGAGGATGCTTATCTCTTTTCTAAAGTCCTTCTTCGCCCTGATAGTAATAGCCTCTATATTCTATTACTTTTTATCCCTTTATTGTACCCGTAAGTTCTTCCGGAAGGGTAGAAATGCCTCCAGTGGATTCGCTTCCCCTTTGCTACGCTCAGGTTTCTTGCCTCCCGTCACCGTTCTTAAGCCCTTAAATGGTGTAGAAAAGGGCCTTTACGAGAATCTCTTGAGTCACCTCCAGCAAGACTACCCTCCCTGCCAGGTTATCTTTGGCGTTAGAAGCCTTAACGACCCTGCCGTATCCGTAGTGGAGAGGCTCAAGAAAGAACTTCCAGAGAAAGATATTGAGCTGGTGGTTTCCGATAAGATTATAGGCTCCAACCTCAAGATAAGTAACCTGAACAATATGTATCAACGGGCAAAATATGGGGTGATTGTCATCAACGATGCCGATACCAGGGTGAGACCCGATTATCTAAAAAGGGTGGTTGCCCCCTTTGAGGATGAGCAGGTTGGGGGTACCACGTGTCTATATAGGACCCAGGATAGTTTCAGTTTTGCCTCGGCCATTGAGGCCTTCTTTATCAATGGGGACTTCTTGCCCTCGGTGTTGGTGGCCGACTACTTTGGGATGCAGTTTGGTCTAGGGGCCACTATTGCCGTGAGACGCAGGGTGCTGGATGAGATAGGGGGTTTTGTTGCCCTGGCCAACTATCTGGCCGATGACTATGAGATAGGGAACAGGATAATCAGTGCTGGGTACAAACTCCACCTCTGTGACTACCTGGTGGACGTCGTACTCCAGGAGGCAGGGCTTAGGGAGTACCTCAGACATAACGTACGTTGGGCCAGGACTATAAGGAGTTGCAGGCCATCGGGTTATTTCTTGCGCATCTTTACACGGGGTACCCCATTTTCCATAGCCTTTTTGATAGTAACGGGCTTTTCCACCTGGGGGTTGACCCTCTTCTTTGTCCATCTTCTCTCCAGGGTGCTTACCTCCACTATTATTGAAGTGGTTTACCTGAAGGACACCAAGACCTTGTCCCATCTCCTCCTCCTCCCCATAGAAGATTTTATTACCTTCGTTGTATGGTGCTGGGGGTTTGCAGGGAATAAGGTTGTCTGGGGCAAAAACACCTTTTACCTGCTGGAAGGTGGCAAGATAGTAATGGCAGGCGGAGGTGCCGTTATATCTGGCCCGATACCTGCCGTTGAGAGTGACCTTGCTACCCGTCAGAACTAGTGATGAGGTCTGCGTAAGAACGGTTCTCATGCAAGGCAGGCTCCACATTTTAAGACAAGATTGAGAGGAGAATGATATGGGAAAAAAACTCCCCCCCCACCCTGCAATCTTTATAGCCCTCTATGCAGTCGGTATTCCCCTCTGTTGCTTGCAGTTGGTCTTTCCGCCTGCGTCCCTTATATCGCTCCCCCTCCTTATAGTTGCAAGTATCTATTATGTGCTCTTCCTGGCCCGGTTGTGGGAACTAGCGCAAGCCAGTCCATTAAAGATTAAGAAACCCATCTCTGGTGAGGCAGTGGGCCTGCAGAACGTCCCCCTTTTCAATCTTTACTGGCTCTTTATTTCACACAGGAACCTGGCATTACACCTGAACCACCTAGCAGGCCAGGAGAAAATACCTGTCACGTTGGTTACTGTCGGATGTGCGTTGTCAGTCAGTATCGTATTATCGCCAGTGGGTTTTATTATCCTGGCTATAACTTATTTCCATTTCTACGAATCTGCCAGGTGCATTAGCCGTAAAGGGAAGTAACACTGTATGAGACCCCTGCAAAACGCCCTAAACCGTCATTCTGAGGGAGCGAAGTCCGCCTGAGGCGGAAAGAATCTCAATTGAAACAGGAGATTCTTCGCTTCGCTCAGAATGACAGGACGTATCATTGAGACTTTTTCAGAGGTCTCTGTATGTGAATGTCAGGGAGAGTCTAGAGACATGAAGAGGCAAGGGGTATGTCCCATCAAGGCTTGTATCCCAGTGCCCTAGCCCTCCGGGGCAAGGCGAAGGAACTGATTAGCCTGCTTGTTTCCTATACCCGGTTTGTTGCACCCTGTAACCCGTACCCCCTATTCCGCTTCCTATTTCCTGCGTTCCTCTCCTCCATGACAACTTTCTTCCTCTGCTGCCCCTTTGGTACGCCCGGGACTCTGGCTCAAGGATCGGCTGTGTCTATCACGGGTGGATGGGCCGCTACGTATGGAGGAATTGGTAGTAACCGTGCCGATTCCGTCCAGCAGACTATAGATGGGGGTTACATAGTGGTGGGTGTAACAGAACCCCTTAACAGAGATTACGACCTTCTGGTCTTGAAGCTCAGGCCCGATGGGACTGTGGAGTGGCAAAAGACCTATAAGGGAGCTAGTGCTTACTGTACCCGTTCCATCCAGCAGACTAGTGATGGAGGGTACATAGTGGTGAGTGCAACAGTTTCCCTCGGTGTCGGGGAGGCTGACTTTTTGGTCTTGAAGCTCAGGCCAGACGGGAGCATAGAATGGCAGAAGACCTATGGGGGAGTTGATTTTGATTGGCCCCGCTCCATCCAGCAGACCATAGATGGGGGATACATTGTGGCCGGTGAGACACTATCCTTCGGCGCCGGGTCCTGCGACCTCTGGGTCTTAAAGCTCAGGCCCGATGGGGCTGTGAAGTGGCAGAAGACCTATGGGGGAGTTAGGGGTGATTGGACCTATTCTACCAGGCAAACCAGTGATGGGGGATACATTGCGGCTGGTGGTACAGATTCCTTCGGTACTGGGAAGATTGCCCTCTGGGTCTTGAAGCTCAGACCTGATGGGACTGTGGAGTGGCAGAAGACCTACGGAGGAGTTGGTCGTAGCGATGCCTATTCTATCCAGCAGACCAGTGACGGGGGGTATATAGTGGCAGGTAGTACAAAACCCTTCGGCGCTGGGAAGGATAACCTTTGGGTCTTAAAGCTCAAACCCAATGGGGCTGTAGAGTGGCAGAAGACCTATTGGGGGGCTTATGCACTTGGTGTTGCGACCTATGCCATCCGACAGACCAGCAATGGGGGGTACGTTGTGGCTGGTACGACAGAATCCTTCGGGGCCGGGGATATTGACCTCTGGGTCTTGAAGCTCAAATCTGATGGGGCTGTAGAGTGGCAGAAGACCTATGGGGGAAGTAATTACGATGGCGCCTATTCCATCCAGCAGACGCTTGACGGTGGTTACATAGTGGCTGGTTGGAC
>JASEHG010000046.1 GCA_030018855.1 Candidatus Brocadiaceae bacterium | reverse complement strand
CTGACTACTGTATTCTTTATTCTTTCCCTACTCCCTACTCCCTAATCCCTAGCCCCTGTCCCTTGCCCATTGGTATTTTTACAGGAGTCCCGTATAATTAATGATAATAGTGGCAGGTTTGAAACCTGTCCCTACGGATTAAAAGGAGGGACTTTGAAGATAGCGATTTCCGGTAAAGGGGGCGCGGGAAAGACTACCCTGGCGGCGGCTATGGCATGGCTACTTGCACGGGGTGACGAGGGCCACTCCCCAAAGAGGGTACTGGCCGTTGACGCAGACCCCAGCCCCAGCCTGGCCTTATCCCTGGGGATAAAGGTGCCTCCAGACCTTGTGCCTGTGTGTGAGATGAGGGAACTGATAAAGGAGCGTACGGGGGTCACCTCCGAGGGGTACGGGGTATTCTTTAAGCTCAATCCCTCCGTGGCCGACATCCCAGAGAAGTTCTGGGTGGAGAGGGACGGGGTAAAACTACTAATCCTTGGGGCAGTCCAGAAGGGAGGCGGGGGCTGTGCCTGTCCGGAAAACGTGTTCCTGAAAAACCTACTCAGCCACCTCATCCTCCAGAGGGACGAGGTGGCCGTGGTGGACATGGAGGCAGGAGTAGAACACCTCGGCAGGGCTACGGTGAAGGGGGTTAATGCCCTTATCATCGTCGTGGAACCTTCTCTACCCAGTCTGGAAACGGCCCATAAGATTAAGAGACTGGCCTCAGACATCGGTATGAAGGTGGCAGGGCCACCTCCGACAAAAGGGGTCTTTGCCGTAGGCAATAAACTCATGGGACCCGAACAGATAGAATTCCTGGAGAAGGGACTAAGAGACATACCCCTATTGGGTTGCCTTTCTTATAACCCAAAAATACAGGAGGCCTCACTGAAAGGAAGGGCCTCTTTTGAGGATAACGAGACCCTTATAAAGGAGACCAGGGTTATACTGAAGAAGCTGGAGGAGGCCCTGGGTAGGGGCTAGGGGGTAGGGAGTAGGGAGAGAAAAGAATTGAAAATTGTAAGGTTGTAAATTAGAAATTTTAAAATTTCCAATTTCCAATTTACAATGTTTTCAGGGTTAGGGAATAAGAAATAGGGAAGGTTGAGGGTTAAGCCGACTGCTGATTGCTGATAGCTGACTGCTGATAAATGATTAAAGAGTCCATAGCAAGACTGGTAGAGAGACAAGACCTCACGGAAGGGGAGACCTCTGCCTGCATGGAAGAAATCATGGAAGGTCTCGCCTCACCGGCCCAGATAGCCTCCTTCCTCACCGCCCTTAGGATGAAAGGGGAGACGGTGGAGGAGTTCACGGGGATGGCCAGGGTGATGCGGGCAAGGGTCACCCCCCTGACCCTGGGAGACATGATGGTAGTAGATACTTGTGGCACTGGCGGGGATGCCAGGAATACCTTTAACATCTCCACCGCCGCCGCCTTTGTGGTGGCCGGGACAGGGCTTAAGGTGGCAAAACACGGTAACAAGGCCGCTACCGGTCTCTCTGGCAGTGCTGACGTATTGAGGCTTCTGGGGGTTAATATTGAGGCAGGCCCTGCTACCGTTACCCGCTGTATCAAGGAGGCAGGGATAGGGTTCCTCTTTGCCCCCCTCTTTCATAAGTCCATGCGTTTCGCATCAGAACCCCGGAAGGAGTTGGGCATCCGCACGGCCTTTAACGTCCTTGGCCCTCTGACCAACCCCGTCCCCCAGAGCCGTCAGCTCATTGGTGTATTCTCCCAGGCCCTTACCGAAACCCTGGCCCAGGTGTTAAAGAACCTGGGCACAGAGAGGGCACTGGTAGCAAGCGGACTTGACGGCCTGGACGAACTTACCACCACCGATAAGACTAAAATCACAGAGCTAAAGGGGGATAGTATTAAGACCTTCTATCTCCAGCCCGAAGACCTGGGGATAAAGCGGGCGGGCCTGAAAGACCTGGAGGTACGTTCTTCACAGGAGAGTGCCGAGGTGATAAAGGGGATACTGGGGGGATTGTCCCTGCACCACAAGGGTGCAGGGCAGGCTGACCGCCCCAAGAGGGACATCGTACTCCTCAATGCGGCGGCGGCCATCATGGTAGGTGGGCTGGCCGGGGACCTACGGGAAGGGCTTTCTCTGGCCACCCAATCCCTGGACTCAGGCAGGGCCAGTCAGTGCCTGTCAAGGCTCGTAGAGGTCGGTTGGAAGGTGTAGGGGCAGACTTCGGCCCTGTAGGGGCACGTTGTCCGCCTCAGGCGGATGAGCTCAGCCGAATGGTTTCAAACCTGTCCCTATTAGGTAGCCGTAGGCTTTAGCCTGCGTAAGTAGAACACGCAACCTAAAGGTTGTGGCTACTAATGAAAAAGATGAACAATATGTCCACCTTACGCCGAAAGGGCCTCGTACTCATCAATGCCAGGGTATTGACCCTGGAGGAGGCTAACCCACGGGCCGAGGTAGTAGTAACAGACGGGGCAAGGCTACTCTACGTGGGGGGACAAGATGACGTGGACCGGGGGCCCTTTAATGACAGAGAGGTGATAGACCTGAGAGGGCGTACAGTGGTGCCGGGTTTTATAGATAGTCACCTCCATCTCATGGAGCTGGCCCGCAGTCACTCAGGGATAGACCTTACGGGGTGCAAATCCATAAAAGAACTCCTGAGTCTCCTGAAGGAAGAGGGCAGCAGGTTACCCAGGGGCCAGTGGCTGGTAGGCTATCACTGGGATGAAAGCCGGTGGGAGGAGGGGCGGCACGCAACCCTTGAGGAGCTAGACCGTGCCTGCCCGGCTAACCCGGTCTTCCTGAAGCGTATATGCCTCCACCAGGCCCTGGTGAATAGTCTGGCCCTGAGGCGGGCTGGCCTATCCGGTGAGTTTACTGGCCTATTTTACAACCCAAAGACCGCAAGACCCACCGGCCTCGTGCAGGAGAGGGCGAAGAGCAGGGTAGAATCCTGTCTGGAGTTTTCTGAACAAGAGATGCTCTCTGCCCTGGAGGAGGTGCAGAAGAGGCTAATTGCCCTGGGGATAACCTCGGTACACCATATCAGCTCTAACTCCTCTCTCATAAAGAAATTTGCTGAGACTGGGAAGTTACTCCTCAGGCCCTACTTCTGTCCTACCTGGGATGAAAAGACGGGGGTAGCATGGTATCCAGGGGAGGAGATGCCCCCTTCCATAAAGTCAGGGGCAGTGAAGTTCTTTACCGATGGTTCCCTTGGGGCACATAGTGCCGCCCTACTGGAACCCTACACAGATGAACCAGACAATCTGGGCCAACTCTACTGGGAAGAGAAGGGGTTAAAGGAGGCACTAATCCCACTCCACAAGGCCGGCCATCAGTTATCCCTGCATGCCATTGGTGATAGGGCAATACTACTTGTACTGGACGCCATGGAAGAGGTACTGGAGAGGTATCCAGTGAAGGGGCACAGACACCGCATGGAGCACTGCGAGCTTGTCCCTGAGGGGGCAATAGAGCGGATAAAAAGACTGGGGCTTACGGTATCGGCCCAGCCTAACTTCGTCTCCATGTGGGGTCAGCCGGGTGGACTGTATCAAAAGAGGCTCGGACTGGACAGGTGGAGGAGGATGAACCCCCTGGCCGAATTTCTCAGGGGGTCCATCCCCCTTGTCTTTGGCTCAGACGGTATGCCCCCCGGGCCTATCTACGGCATCCACTCTGCAGTCAACCACCCCGTGCATGAGAGTCGTATCAGCCCCATGGAGGCCATCTCATGCTACACAAAGGCCGGGGCCTATTCCTCCTTTGAGGAAGATTCTAAGGGGACACTCCGTCCGGGCAAGCTGGCAGACCTGGTCGTCCTATCTCATGACCCAACCACTTGCCTGCGGGAAGAAATCAGGGACATCACAGTAGTAATGACCGTCCTGGACGGACAGATTGTTTACAATAACCTCAAGGAAGAAACTCCCCCATAAACCAGAAAACAGGGGTTCAAGAGTTTAAGGGTTTAATCCGCCTAAGGCGGATGCCCCTACAAACCTCCAAAAGAACAAGGTTTGACATAATGGTATAAATATGCTATAAAAAATGGTTTACAGGAGGGACTTAAGTAATGAATAGGTTAAAGATTTTTGCTGTAATGACATTCTTTGGGGCGCTCTTTATGGCCTCTCACCTAATTGGGGAGGAACACCTCCAGGATGGGATACTCGGACTCACTATGGAGGCTATCCACGGGAAAATGGGTATGCCCAAGGATTACTACCTTGAGGAGATACCCTACCGTAGATACTGGCTATACCCGGTAGAGGAGGCAAGCCAGGTGGAGCCCAAGTTCTGGGCAGACCCCAATGTCCCCCGGGATGAGATGTTTCCCGTGGAGAGGGCAGGCAAGAAACTCATTTACAGGCTCCAGTATGCCTGGGACAAGAGTCAACCCCAGGCGGTGCAGAAGGTAAAGAAGTACTGGGTGTACCTGAAGGAGAACCCTGTGGAGTTAAAAGACCTGGCCAGCGTGGTCAGTGAGTTTGCCTCAGGGGTTAAGGCTGACGTCCTCTGCTTCAAGAGCCGTCAGCTACACACTAACAGGATAGTAGTAACCTTCTTACTGCCAGAGACCTCGGAACTGGCAGGCATAATCGCCAACAATTTTAGAGTGCCTGCCGATACCAACCAATGGGGGGTCTCTTACGAGGTAATCCTTTGCGATGGGGAGGAGGACGTATCCCTCAAGAGCAAGGTGTACGAGGTCATAATAGTCCCCAGTAATAAACGCCGCCTGCAAGGCTTTAAGAAGTTGGGATACAATGAGATAGTTAACCCCTTTTCTTCGTAGGAGCATTGGCTTGAAAAAGAAGACAGTCTTATTCGGTCTGGGGTTAGACGGTAAGGACGGGCACAAGAGGATTACCCAGGGAGGGGATTTCTTAATCTACGGCGGCTCAAAGGAAACCCACGACCACATGGTGGAAAAGGCCCAGGAATTCAATGAGGCCGTAAAAAGGACGGGGAAACAGTTGGGCGAGCTATCTCAAAAGGAGTACGTCAAGATAATTGAGAAGCTGGGGGAATCCAAGGTGCACTGGGTCTGTCCCGAAGACCAGGAGTAAGGGATTAGGGAGTAGGGAGTAGGGGGTAGCAAGATTTTGTTTGCCACTCCCTACCCCCTAGCCCCTACCCCCAGTTCCTAGCTATTATGTTCAGGGAGTGTACAAGACTCTTAGCCTTCGCCAGGCCCTACTGGAAAGAGTGGTTTCTCGCCCTGGTCTTTATGTTCCTCTACACGGCCGCCAGCGGGGCTCAGCTCGTCCTCATTAAGCCTGTCTTAGACCAACTCTCAAAAGGCAGTGCACTTTCCTCACCTCCGGTAGATACTGCATCTCCCACCGTAGAAAAGCCAGGCAGTGCCGCCCCAAAAAAGAATCCCCAACAAGACGGTATCAGGGACTACCTCCGGCAATTTGTTCCAGAGGGGTTGCGTACGTTCTGGGCAGAACACACCAACAGTTATAAAGGCATAGGGCTCCTGGCCATCGCCCTTGCCCCGCTGATATTCCTCTTTGGATACGCACAGGATTACCTCAAACATTTTGTCATGTGGAGGGTGTACGTAGACTTGAGTAACCGCCTATGCGCTAGCCTCTTACCCCAATCCCTGAGTTTCTTTGAGGCCAGGAAGAGCGGAGAGCTTATGTCCAGATTAACAAATGACCTGCACTTCACCCAGGCGGGGATCATAATGCTATTTGAGGACGTGATGCTCCAGCCCCTCAGGCTCCTATGCGGGCTGGTGCTGGCACTCTACTTCAGTGGCAAACTCTTCCTGTTGGTACTGGCTGGACTGCCAGTAATGCTCTTTCCCG
Organism: Candidatus Brocadiaceae bacterium; assembly: GCA_030018855.1. GTDB lineage: Bacteria > Planctomycetota > Brocadiia > Brocadiales > Bathyanammoxibiaceae > 2-12-FULL-52-36. The sequence continues at coordinate 5,297 of JASEHG010000046.1, read as the reverse complement.
TCCTATTCTTAGGTAGAAGGATAAGGAAGCACGGCAAGGCCACCCTGGAACGGATGGGCTGGCTGACAGAGGCACTGCGGGAGATACTGGCAGGCATACGCATCATCAAGGCCTACAAGATGGAGGAGGAGGAACAAAGGGAGTTCCAGGAGATTAATGAAGATTTATTCAAGAAGAGGATGAAGTGGAGTAAGGCCGCCATACTGAACCAGAGTAGCGGGGAGTTTTTCTATGCCCTGGGACTGGGAGTGATGGTAATAGGCGGGGGTTACGTGGTAGGTACTGGAAGCCTTACCCTGGGGGAGTTAGGTGGGTTCATAGCCGCCTGTATGCTCATCTTCCGCTCCACCAGGCTGCTCTCCAGGAGTTACTCCAAACTCCAGGAGGCACTGGCGGGCGCCAGCCGCATCTTTGAACTCCTTGACCACCCCCCTCAACTCCAGGACCACCCCCAGGCGGTAGAGCTCGGCGGGATGGAGAGAGAGGTTACCTTCAAGCACGTCGGCTTTGCCTATCCGCCTCCGGCGGACGAGAAGGTGCTGGAAGACATCACCTTCCAGGTGAAGAAGGGAGAGATGGTGGGGATAGTCGGTGAGAGTGGCGCAGGGAAGACCACCCTGGTAAACCTGCTATCCCGTTTTTACGAACCCACGGAGGGTTCAATAGAGATAGACGGAAAGGACATACGTCTGGTGAAGAGGGCCTCCCTGGTTGACAATATAGCCCTGGTCACCCAGCAGACCTTTCTCTTCAATAGGAGCGTGGCCGAGAACATCCTTTATGGCAAGAGGGATGCAAGCCTGAGGGAGGTAGAAGAGGCCGCCGTGGCCGCCTATATCCATGAGTTTGTCTCAGGACTCCCCAAAGGTTATGATACCTCGGTCGGAGAACTGGGGGTAAAAGTCTCCGGGGGACAGCGTCAGCGTATAGCCATAGCCAGGGCCATACTGAAGAACGCCCCCATACTAATCCTGGATGAGGCCACAAGCGCCCTGGACGCCGAATCGGAGAAGCTCGTCCACGAGGCCCTTGTCAACCTCATGAAGGGGAAGACCACCTTCATCATCGCCCACCGCATGTCCACCCTCAGGCATTGTGATAAGATACTGGTATTGAAGGACGGCCGCCTGGCAGAGACAGGCACCCACGAGGAACTAATGAGTAAAGGCGGGGAGTACTGCAGGCTCTACCAGGCCCACCAGATGGATGGGGAGTGAAGAGGGATAAGGGGTTAGGGAAAGAATACAGAATACAGTAGTCAGAATTCAGAATACTAATCCGCCTGAGGTGGACTGAAAACTTTGGACTCGCCCACTGGTTCAATCTTGTAGATTGAACCTAGATTCTTCGCTTCCCCTTCTCCGCCTCAGGCGGATCAGGGCTTCGGCTCACTCAGAATGACACCTCTTAATGTCCCTCGTCTTTAGTTGTCACCCTGAGCGTAGCGAAGGGTCTATCTTATTAGATATAATGTTAAAATCCAAAAACTCCATACTCGCAAAGGGCATAAGGGTTCACAACCTAAAGAACATAAGCCTGGAGATACCCCTGAAGAAACTGGTGGTGGTCTCGGGGGTGTCTGGTTCGGGCAAAAACAGCCGGGTCTTTGCCTGGACTTTGTTCAACGTTTTGGCTAACATAGCGGTTACACGGGAGACCAAAAATGATTAAACAAGCAATCCCACAAGAAGTGCTAAAATATCTACAGAAGCTCCCACCAGATAAACAGCAAGAGATACTTGATTTTGCACGAAAGATGGTAGAAACACCAGTACGCCCCAAAGGGATACCAGGGAATGCCTTGCTCCGATTTGGCGGATGCATTAACCAAGAGGATGTAAAACTCATGCAGAAGGCAATAGCCCAGGGGTGTGAAAGGGTTGATGCTGATGAATGGTAAATGCCTTCTGGATACTAATATTATCCTTGCCCTGTTTGCCAGCGAACGGTCAGTCATGGAGCGTTTAGAAAGACTCTCAGAGGTATTTTTGCCATGTATTGCGGTTGGAGAGTTGTTCTTTGGGGCATACAAATCCAAAAGGGTTGAGAAAAATATCAGAAGAATCAGGGAGTTTATATCAGCCAATACGGTCTTAATTTGTGATAGTGAGACAGCTAGTTTTTATGGGCAGATAAAAAATCGTCTACGTGAAAAAGGCAAACTAATCCCAGAGAACGACATATGGATTTCAGCCATCGCCCTTCAAAATGGAATTACTTTGGTTTCACGAGATAACCACTTCAAAGAAGTGGAAACCCTTGAGACTCAAACTTGGTAGATATATCTTAAAGCCAGCCGTAGCCCCAACTAGCCGCCATGATACAGAAAATTATTCTGAGATTCTTCGCTTTCCCTTCGCCTTTGGCTTACTCAGGATGGTTATGGTTTGTAATTACTCCTTCAGAAGTTCCTAAACAATGTCCAAACCCAACAACTCCATCATCGCCCGCGGCATAAGGGTACACAACCTCAAGAACATAGACCTGGAGATACCCCTGAAGAAACTGGTGGTGGTCTCGGGGGTATCCGGTTCAGGTAAGAGCAGTCTGGTCTTTGATACCCTCTATGCCGAAGGCCAGCGACGCTACGTGGAGACCTTCTCCACCTACGCCCGCCAGTTCCTGGAGAGGATGGATAAACCCGAGGTGGACCACATTGAGGGTATCCCCCCCGCCATTGCCATCCAGCAGAGGAATCCAGTAAAGAGCAGGAGGAGTACCGTAGGTACTGCTACGGAGATAAACGATTACCTCAGGCTGCTCTTTGCCAAGGTAGGGCGTACTTACTGCCAGGGATGCGACCGCCAGGTGGAGAGCGACTCCGTGACCCAGGTAGTGGGAAAGGTGCTGTCCCTGCCGGAGGGGGCAAGGTTCCTGGTACTTTTTCCACTGCAAATCAGCACGAAGCTAAGCAGTCAGAAACAGATTGCCATACTAAAAGAGCAAGGGATCCTTAGGCTCTGGGACGGGAGAAGGGTAGCGTATATCGTAGAGGAGTCCGGGTTTGACCTCCTGGCAGGCCCTGTCCAGGGGGTGGTGGACAGGCTGACGGTGAGGCCAGATGTAAGGGAGCGACTGGTAGACGCCCTGGAGACGGCCTTCCGTCTGGGACAGGGGCGGTTGAGTATCCTCCTGCCTGACGAGAATAGGGAGCTGAAGTCCAGTAACCGCTTCCGGTGCGAGGACTGCAACCTGGAATACCCGGAGCCCTCCCCCAACCTCTTCTCTTTTAATAGCCCGCTAGGGGCCTGCCAGAGGTGTCAGGGCTTCGGCAACACCATTGAGATAGACGGTAACCTGGTAATCCCTGACCCAAGAAAGAGTCTCCGTCAGGGGGTGATACAGCCCTGGACTACCCCTGCCTACGGCCACCTCCAGGAAGAACTCCTGAAAGGGGCCAGGCGGTGCGGTATCCCTACGGACGTCCCCTACATAAAGCTCTCCAGAGAGCACATGAGACTCATCTGGGAAGGCACACCGGACTTTTGCGGTATTGAGGAATTCTTCCAGTGGCTGGAACAGAAGAAATACAAGATGCACGTCAGGGTCTTCCTGAGCAAGTACAGGGGGTATGCCACCTGTGCCGGGTGTAAGGGTTCCAGGCTTAATCCCCAGGCACTGAACGTAAAGATAGCCGATAAGACCATGGCCGACGTCTGTGCCATGGGCATAGGAGAGGCCTGCGGGTTCTTTGAAGGACTAAGACTCAAAGACTACGAGGAAGGGGTAGCAAGGCTCATCCTGCAGGAGATACGGAAGAGGCTTGAATACATGGTCCGTATTGGACTGGGTTACCTGAGCCTGGACCGTCTCACCCGCACCCTCTCAGGGGGTGAGGCACAGAGGGTGAACCTTACCACCTCCCTGGGGTCCTCACTGGTAAACGTCCTCTACATACTGGATGAACCCAGCATAGGACTCCACCCCAGGGATACGGAGCGGCTTATCACCACCCTCAAGCGGCTCAGGGACCTGGGCAACACGGTGGTAGTGGTGGAACACGACATGGACATCATCCGCTCTGCAGACCTCCTCATAGACCTGGGGCCGGGTGCAGGGGAGAGGGGAGGACAGGTGGTGTACCAGGGCACCCTGCAGGACCTCCCTGAGAGGAATGGTTCCCTGACGGGAGAATACCTCCTGGGCAGGAGGTCCATAACCGTCCCCAGTGAGAGGCGCAAGCCTACTGGAAAGGCCATAGTCCTCAAAGGGGCCTGCCAGAATAACCTGAAAAATATAGACGTGTGCTTTCCCCTGAACATGCTAGTCTGCGTAACAGGGGTCTCTGGGTCAGGCAAGAGCACCCTGATACAGGACACCCTTTACCCCGCCCTGAAGAAGCAGTTGGGGCATGGTTTCCGTGGCCCTGTCGGTAAGTATTCCCAGCTCCTGGGAACAAAAAACATCTGGGACGCAGTAATGGTGGACCAATCTCCCATTGGACGTACCCCCAGGTCTAACCCCATAACTTACGTCAAGGCGTTTGACGAGATAAGGAGGCTCTTTGCCTCCACCAGGGAGGCCAGGGTAAGGGACTTCGGCCCTGGCGCCTTCTCATTTAACGTCGTTGGTGGGCGGTGCGATTACTGCCAGGGAGAGGGTTACAGGAAGGTAGAGATGCAATTCCTGGCAGACATCTACGTAACCTGCGAGAAGTGCCATGGCAAACGCTTCAGGAGGGATATACTGGACATTAGATACAGGCACAAAAACATACATGAGGTGATGGAAATGACCGTGGAGGAGTCCCTGAAGTTCTTTGAGGACGTACCCTCGCTAGTGGAAGACCTGAAATGCCTGCACGACGTGGGCCTCGGCTACCTCCGCCTGGGCCAGCCTGCCACCACCCTCTCAGGAGGTGAGGCCCAGCGACTCAAACTGGCCAGCTTCATTGCAAAGAGGTACCAGGAAGACATACTCTTCCTCTTTGACGAACCCACCACGGGACTCCACTTTGAGGATATTAGAAAGCTCCTGGACTGCTTCCAGTGCCTCCTGCGGGAAAGGCATTCCCTCCTGGTCATAGAGCACAACCTTGAGGTAATAAAGTGCGCAGATTATATTATAGACCTCGGACCCGAGGGAGGCGAGAAAGGGGGACATATTGTAGGCGCCGGTACGCCAGAGGAGATTGCGAACCTGAAAGACTCCTACACCGGTGGATACCTGAAGGAATATCTAAAAATCCATACCTCCTAAACTTTTTTTTGATGATTGCATATTGACAGTGAAGCGGTTTTATGCTAAGCTCTGTGCAAGCTGGGGGATAGGGTTCGCCTATAGGGCGAACCCATAGG
>JASEHG010000045.1 GCA_030018855.1 Candidatus Brocadiaceae bacterium | reverse complement strand
ATTCTTTGCCCTCCTGGTCAACCTTTTTTTGCCAGTACCAGTTTCCAGGGGAGAGGCCGTCCCCCTGTATCCCTTAGGCGTGTTCTTCTTAAAACTGATGGTTTTGGGTTATATCATGGCCTGGGTGGAGACCCTGAATGCTAAACTACGATTGTTCAGGATACCCAATCTCCTCCTCTTGTCTTTATGTGGTTCCTTTTTGGCCTTATTGTCTATTATCTTTGTGAGGTGAAGTTACTTGGAAGGTCTGATAAAAGAGGCTTACTTAATAGATAAACTTGCTGTCTGTATGCTGGGGGTAGTGATGCTTATGTCCCTGTGCAGTCGTTTAGTAACCCTGGTCTATGTCTATGCCTTTCAGTCGCTCCTCCTGGCGTCCATAGCATTCTTTGCCTCTTACACCCCACATGCCCATCACCTGATATGGATGGTCTATCTCATCATAACAGTAAAGGTGGTTGTCATTCCTTATGTGTTTCTCAGGATCATTGAGACCCTGACCATAAAGAAGGAGGTGGAACCTTACGTGAGTCAGTTAGCCTCCCCGCTAGTGGCCAGTGGTCTGGTTATACTGGCCTACTATTCCCAGCAGTATGTATTACAACTCCACGAGGGTGTTGTCTTTAGCCACTGCCTGTCTATCTCTATTGCCGTAATCTTGATAGGTTTCTTTTTGATGATAACCAGGAAGAAGGCCGTTACGCAGATGGTAGGGCTAATGACCATGGAGAACGGTATCTTCCTGTGCGCCATGGTCTTGACCTCGGGGATGCCTATGATTATTGAGCTAGGGGTATCCTTTGACGTCCTGATGGGTATCTTGATTATGGGTATCTTTGTCTTCAGGATACGTGAGACCTTTGCCTCCATAGATACGAGTAAATTAAACTCCTTAAGGGGATGATTTCTATGCTGAAACTCCTTCTAGCCCTTCCCCTGGTTACGGGGTCTCTCTGCCTTCTTTGCCTATTTGTAAAGAAGGGTAGGGCGGCAGAGTTTCTCAATCTACTGAGTGTCGGCCTTTGTTTTGTAATCTCTATCCTCCTCCTGTCGGATATCACCAGGAGTGGGCCAAGATGCGATTTTAATGGTCTTATCTACGTAGATACGCTGGGTGGCTTCTTTCTATGCCTCACCCTGATGGTAAGCCTTGCGGTATCTATCTATTCCATCAGCTATATGAGGCAGGCAGTGGAAAAGGCAGAAATAGATAAACACCTGTGCCATTACTACTTACTCCTCAACCTCTTTGTATTCACCATGATGATGGTGACTACTACGGGGAATCTCGGCGTCATCTGGATTTCTATTGAAGGTACTACTCTAGTATCTGCTTTCCTGGTAGGATTTTATAACGAGAAAAACTCTCTGGAGGCCGCATGGAAATACCTGATAATATGCACCGTAGGCATCACCTTCGCCCTCTTCGGGACAGTGCTCTTCTACTACGCCTCTTTGCATATACCCTTTGAACTGAGGAGCACGCTGAACTGGTTTGAGATGACCCGTTTTGCGGATAGGCTGGACCCAAGGTTAACCAAACTTGCCTTTGTCTTTATACTCCTTGGTTACGGTACGAAGGCAGGCTTAGCCCCCATGCATACCTGGCTTCCAGACGCCCACAGCCAGGCGCCTACCCCGATGAGCGCCCTACTGTCGGGGGTCTTATTAAAGTGCTCCTTCTACGGGATGTTGCGCTTCTACATCATTGCCAGTAAGTGTCTGGGTACGGCATATCTTAATAATCTGCTCCTGACCTTCGGGGTTATCTCCCTGGTCATTGCTACCTTCTTTATTTTGATACAAAAGGATATAAAGAGACTCCTTGCCTATAGCAGTCTGGAGAACATGGGGATTATTGCGGCAGGGGTGGGCTTTGGTGGACTATTGGGGATATATGGGGCCCTCTTCCATATCTTAAACCATGCCCTGGTAAAATCCCTTATGTTCTTCGTGAGTGGGAACCTTTCTGTCAAGTATCACACAAAGAGTATGAAAGACATAAGGGGGGCCGTAGGTATAATGCCCATTACAGGGGCCGGGCTACTCCTGGGGAGCTTCGCACTGGCAGGCGTACCGCCATTTAACATGTTCATGAGCGAGATTGCCATACTCAGCGCGGGTTTTTCTAGCGGCAAGGTACTGGTGAGCTGTATATTCCTGGTCTCTCTGGTAATTGTCTTTGCAGGTATCCTCAGGCACACCACGGCTATGGCCTTTAATGCACCGCCCCAGGGGGTAGAAAGGGGAGAGGCAGGCACCTGGGCTATCCTGGCATGTCTCCTCCTCCTGGGACCCATTATCTTACTGGGGGTGTGCATACCTGATTTCCTGGATAATATACTTAACCAGTCAGTTAGCATAATCATAGGAGAGAAGGTCTCGTGGACGAAAGAAGGCCTTACATTGATGAAATAAAGAGGGAGTTCCCCGGAGACGTACTGTCAGAGGATACCTCCACGCCGGGGGAGGCGTATCTTACCATACGGAAGGAGTCCCTTCCCCGCATAGCCAACTTCCTGCACGAGGTTAGATACAGTACGCCCCTCTTGAGCATGTTCGGCACGGATGAGCGTGCCCTGGACGGTACGTATAAGGTATATACCGTATTTCAAATCCCCAGGAAGCCGGTGTTTATTATCCTCAAGGTACACCTGAATGAGGGGGAGCTGGAGTTCCCTTCCATAACACCCCTCATGTATGCGGGAAGCCCCTTTGAGAGGGAGATGCAGGATATGTTTGGCTTTATCCCCGTGGGTAACCCCGATACCAGGCGGATGGTACTCCATGAGAATTTCCCCAGGGGTATCTATCCCCTCAGGAAGGACTTTAGTTACGGTTCAACCTTAGATAAGGCCGAAGGCCAGTATCCCTTTCATACTATTGAAGGGGAGGGGATGCTTGAAATCCCTGTGGGTCCTGTACATGCAGGAATCATTGAACCAGGGCACTTCAGGTTCAGCGTTGCAGGGGAACCCATAATAAACCTTGAGATAAGGCTCCACTACAAACACAAGGGTATAGAGAAGTTGATGGAGACGCTGGATTTTAATGAGGGATGTCAGGTGGCGGAAATGGTCTCCGGGGATTCCGCAGTAGGCCACGTAACGGCCTATTGCCAGGCCGTGGAGAAGATTGCAGGGATAGAGACCCCCATGCTGGCCAGATATAACAGGATGATAGCCCTGGAATTGGAGAGGCTCTATAATCATATAGCGGACATCGGGAGTATGTCTATGGACGCTTCCTTTCTCTTTGGTGCGGCCCGTGCGGGTATCCTCAGGGAAGAGGTAATGAACCTCAACGACAGGCTTACGGGGAGCAGGTTCCTCAAGGGCCTGGTAGCCCCAGGAGGGGTGACAAGAGACCTCTTTACTGCCAGGGACGATATCACCAATACACTGAAGGAGGTCGGAGGGGGTCTCAAAGAGTTAGTAGCAATACTCCTCTCCTCCGCCTCCTTTCTGGATAGGGTAAAGACCACAGGTGTCCTGAATAAAAAGACTGCCGAGGACCTGGCAGTAACTGGTCCACCGGCCAGGGCCTCCGGTATAGACTCCGATATGCGGAGGGACGTCCCTTACGAGGCCTACGGGGAGGTGAGATTCAAGGTCCCCGTATACAAAGAGGGAGACGTCTTCTGCAGGCTCAGCGTGCGGATAGACGAGGCCTTTGAGTCTATAAATATTATAGAGCAGGTGCTAAAGAAGGCCGTACAGGGCCCCCTTAAGGCGAACGTAGGGGCACGGCACGCCGTGCCCCTACCCTATCGGTATGCCCTGGGTTGTGTAGAGGGCTGGAGGGGGGCTATCCTGTATTGGATAATGACCGCCCCGGGGGACAAGCTATACCGCTGTAAGATAAAAGACCCCTCCTTTTGCAACTGGCCAGGGCTCTCTTACGCGGTGCTGGGCAACATCGTCCCGGACTTCCCCCTCTGCAACAAGAGCTTCAACCTCTCCTATGCCGGCAATGACCTCTGAGGATAAAACGCTATGCAAAAGATGATATTATCCTGGTTAAAGAGGCGTATCGCTACTAAAGACCTGAAGGAACTGGTGGGCGATGCGAAACTAAAGGACTGCCTGGAGGTGGTTAATACGACCTCTATTGAGGAGTTCCAGAGGTTCTCCAGGCGTTCCGTCCATATAAGAGAGGTTGATGCCGGCTCGTGCAATGCATGTGAGCTGGAGATAAACGCACTGAATAATCCAGTCTATGACATAGAGCGGTTCGGTATCCATTTTGTGGCCTCCCCAAGACATGCGGACATCCTACTGGTTACTGGCCCTGTGACCAGGAACATGGAGATGGCCCTGAGGAAGACCTACGAGGCCACACCCAGACCCAGGCTAGTCGTGGCAGTAGGGGGATGTGCCAGGGATGGGGGAATCTTTAAAGGCTCTTATGCCATCGTAGGGGGGGTGGAGAGGGTTATCCCTGTAGACGCTTATATCAGGGGCTGTCCCCCCCGGCCCCAGGAATTGCTCTATGGGATACTCCGCATCTTAGGGAGGATTTAACATGCAGGGGCATCCGTCTGGGGCGGGCAACCCCTCCCCTTCCGAAGGGGAGGGAAGGGTGGGGTAGTTACGCCAGGATAAAATCCACCTCCCTCTTAAAGAAGTCTATGTGGTCAATCTTGACCCTGAGCTCCTGGCCTACACGGAAGACCCTGCCCCTGCGGTTACCTACCATGGCCATCCGCTTCCTGTCCAGTTTGTAGAAGTCATCTACAAGGTTGCGGACGTGTACGAGACCGTCCAGCAGAAGGTCTTTTAGCTGTACGAATAGCCCGAACTCCTCCACCCCAGTAATGACCCCCTCCATTACCTCTCCCACCCTGCCCTCCAGGTGACGGAGGAGCTTCAGTTTGGTAATCTCTCGCTCTGCCTCATCCGCCCTCCTTTCCGTAAAGGAGCAGTGTTCGGCCAGGTCTGCCAGGCCACCGGAGGTAAATTCATAACTCTCCCTTATCTCCCCGGGCTTCCGTCTCTCCAGCAGGTAGTGGTCCAGCATCCTGTGGACAAAGAGGTCGGGGTACCGTCTTATTGGTGAGGTGAAATGGGTGTAATAGTCCATGGCGAGGGCGAAGTGGGGGCCCCATTTGTCAGAGTATTGGGCCTTCTTGAGGGAGCGGAGGAGGGCCAGGTTCACCTGATAGGCCTCGGGTCTGCCAGCCACCCGCTTTAACAGGTCCTGGATATGCCGCCTCTTGAAGGGGTCTAGCTTCACCTGTTCCAACTCCTTTATGAATTCGGCAAAGTTCCTCATCTCCTCTTCCTCTGGCTTTGGGTGGATACGGGAGAAATAGGGGATGTCTTTCTCGTGCATGAACCTGGCCACTGCCCCATTGGCCGCCAGCATAAACTCCTCAATAAGCTTGTGGGAGACGTCCCTCTCTACTTTCTCCACCCCCGCCACCCTGCCCGTTTCATCCAGCCTCAAGGACACCTCTGGGAGGTCCAGCTCCAGTGCCCCATCCTCTACCCTCCTGGCCCAGAGTTTCTGGGCTAACTCTGCCATCTGGTAGAGTAAGTCCCTCACCTCCTCCGGGACCTTGGAGGAGGCCGCTCTATCCTTTGTAAGTATTTTGCTGGCCTCCTTGTAGGTAAGCCTCTTGGTCACCCTGATAACGGAGTGCCGAATCTCGGAGGAGACAGGCATCCCCTGTGGGGTATAGAACAGGAAGACCGTCTTGGTTAGCCTATCCACCCCCGCCTTCAGACTGCAGATGCCTGCCGAGAGGGGTTCGGGGAGCATCGGGATGACCTCCCCTGGGAAATAGACGCTGGTGCCTCGCTTGGAGCCCTCCAGGTCTATGGCCGAGCCAGGTCTGACGTAGTGGGCCACGTCGGCTATGTGTACCCCCAGTTTCAGGTGCCCCCGCCCCAATCTCTCCAGGGAGACGGCATCGTCAAAGTCCTTGGCGTCTTCAGGGTCAATGGTAATCGTTAACGTGTCCCTGAGGTCTAATCTCCCCCCGAGGTCCTCTTCTTTTACCTCCTGGGGTGCGGCCATTGTCTCTTCTTCCACTTCTGGACTGAACTTATTGGGAAGACGATATTGATACACTACAGAGACGGCATCCACCCATGGGTCGCCATCCTCTCCCAGTACCTCCACTACCATCCCTTCGGGGGCGAGGTGTCTGGAGGGCCACTGGGTTAGCTTGACTATGACCTTTTGCCCTGGTCGTGCCCCGGCGGAGTCCTCTTCTGCCACGTAGACGTCCCTGAAGAGGCAGGAGTCGTCAGGGGCTACGAAGCCCAGGCGGCGGGTACGCTGATAGGTGCCTATAACAGTCTCATTAACGTGTTCCAGTACGTTGACTATCTGCCCTGAGGGGGCCCGCTTCCGCCCACGGCGTCTGGAGGGCATACCCATTGGGAGCCTTGCCACCACAAGGTCCTTGTGCATGGCCTGGCCCATGTCCTCTTCTTCTATGTAGACCTCCGGGTAGCCCTCCTTCACTGGCTCTACGATGCCATAACCCCTTGGACTGCAACGTAGCCTCCCCACTACAAGGTGTACCTTTTCGGGGATGACGTACTGCTTTTGTTTTATCTGGACTATCTCACCGAGGAACTCAAGGTGGCGGAGGAGTTTTTGAAAACCCTCAGACTCCTCCGCTGATGTGCCAAAGTGTTCCGCCAGCTCTGTCGCATTCATGGGACTGTAGCGGCGGCTGCGGAGGAACTTGACTAGGTCTTTTGCGTCAACCATAGGACTAGGGATTAGGGGCTAGGGAGTAGGGGGTAGAGAGAAAACCTCCTATTGTAAATTGTAAATTTAAAATTCTAAATTTACAATTTACAATGCCTTTCCCCGTATCATCCACCCCCTACGCCCTGTTTATCTGCCTTTTTTATAAAGATGGATATCACCAAACATCTTTTGCCTGGCTGTCCAGTGACTCTCAGGGTCTCTGTCCTCGGCAACGGCCCTCTGGTAGCCCTGGAGCTTGGCGTCCAGGTTGTCCAGGTGATGCACGGCCAGGGCCTCGGCCGTCATAGGTAGCCTGGGGGAATTGTAATCCGTCTCGCCGTGGTGGCTCAGGATTATGTGCCTGAGGAGGTCCAGGCGTTCCTGTGGGAACCCCTTTATCTGGATGGCCTTTTCTTCCACCATGAGCACCCCGGATATCAGGTGGCCTACGAGTCTTCCATGGTCTGTGTAAGAGAAACCACTCTGATAGGAGAGTTCCCGAAGTTTGCCTATGTCATGTAATATGGCCCCCGCCACCAGGAGGTCTCTATCCAGGATGGGGTAGAGTTTAGAGGTCTGGAGGGCAAGCCTCGCCACTGCCACGGTGTGCTCCAGCAGTCCCCCCAGGTAGGCGTGGTGGTAGCTGGTGGAGGCCGGACCAATGCACAATTTACGCACAAATTCCTCGTCCCTTAGAAAGAGTTTGAGGAGTTGGGAGATATAGGGGTCAGTAAGGCCGTTCACTATATCTTCCAGTTCGGATTGGAGTACCCTTGGGTCCTCCTTGCTCCAGGGGAAGAGCTCCTCCAGGTCAAAGAAGAGTTCTTCCCTGCTGAAGTTCTTTATCTCTAACTGAGTGGCATTCTTGTACTGCCCCACGACCCCCTGGACTCTGAGTAACCCTTCCCTCCCAAAGGAGTCTATCTGTCCCTGGCTGACGTCCCACATGACGGCCGGGAGGGTACCAGATTTATCGGCCAGCTGGGCCTGGATGGAGAGTTTTCCGTTGCCGTAGGGGCGGATTTCTCTACTATTCAGGCGAAACACCGTATCTACCTGTTCCCCAAGCCTGAGCTCGGAGATATACCGCCTTACCATCTTTTCCATTTTAGCCTTTTCTACTTTAGCTCCCGCTTTATCTTAAAGATTTGGGCCTCGTACTCATCGGCGCTCAACAGATTATCCTGGGGGAGGGGGCTGGTTAATCTTAACTTTACCAGCCATCCCCTGATGTATGGGTCCCTGGTTATAAGGTCCAAATCCTTATACAAGGCATTATTGACCTCCACTACCTCCCCTTCTATAGGGGTCATTATCTCGTGGAGGGCATTTGTAGTCTCCACGTCCCCGAAGGCCATGCCCGTCAGGAGTTCATCCCCTTTGTCCGGGAGGGAGAGGTCAATTATCTTTCCCAATCCCTCCAGGGCCAGTTCTGTCAGGCCAATTATGGCGGTACGGCCCTTCACCCTCACCCACTCATGGGTAGGCGTATACTTTAGGTCCTTGGGCAATGTATATGGCATCCGTCGGCTATCGGTAATCAACTATTTGCAATCGGCCAGCATTATATGTACACCCTGGGGCCGAGACCTGAATTAGGGAAATCTAACAAAATCACCCCTGGAGGTCAAGGATATAAAATCTCCATGGCCCTTTTGGCCGCCTCTTCTGGCCCTTCCTCCTCTATCTCTAACCACACGGCCCCAGTAAAACTCCTGAACCAAGTCATCTGCCTCTTGGCGAAACGACGGGTGTTCCTCTTTATCAACCCTTTTGCCTCTGGCAAGGTCATCTTACCCCCCAGGTATTCTATCACTTCTGCGTAACCCAGGGCCTCTCTAGCCTGACGGCCAAGACCCATGGGATGGGCCATGAGCCGTCTCACCTCTTCCACTAACCCCTCCTGAAACATCCTTTCTACCCTTTCCTCTATCCGCTGGTATAGTTCCCTCCTGTCCAGGGAGAGGATGACCATTAAGGTGGCAGGGACGCTTGAACCTTTGAACCCTTGAACCTTTGAGCTGTAGTGCCCCCCCCATTCCTGTTGCAGGGAAGATATAGGGTGGCCTGTCTTTTGATAAACTTCCAGTGCCCGGACTACCCGTCGTAAATCACCCTTTTGTATCTGCTGCGCAGAGGCAGGGTCTACCTCTGCCAGTACGCCGTGGAGGTAGTGAATGCCCTTCTCTCTGGCCACACCCTCCAGCTCCTGCCTTATACCCCAGTCTGCCCCTGGCCCTTTAAACAACCCCTCTGTCAGGGCCTTTATGTAGAGGGCAGTCCCCCCCACCACCAGGGATTCTTTTCCTTCTAACTCCAGCCCACGGACAATCTCTGCCGCATCCTGGACATAACGCCCCACACTATAGGCCTCCCAGGGGTCCAGTATATCTATGAGATGGTGGGGTATTTCACGTCTTGTCTCCAGGGAGGGTTTGGCCGTACCTATGTCCATGCCGCGATAAATCTGCATGGAGTCTGCAGAGACAATCTCTACACCTACCTGACGGGCAATCTGGATGGCTACATTACTCTTACCGACGGCTGTGGGGCCAGTGAGGATCTTCAACATATAGAAAGGATATTACTGAACCTTAAAAGAGTCAAGGGGGGCAAGTAAGTAGGGCGTATTGCGATACGCCCTTACCACTCCTTGAGAGGCCAGAAATCCCTTGACAACTGGCCTGGGCCGGGAAATAATTCCTAAAGAACATTATTGTTTGCACTTGTGCCTTCGGCTTTCAGGTCTCGGCCAACGGCCGATTGCTAGGTCCGCCCCAGGCGGAATTTTAGGAATTTTGGTGTCTGAAAAGTCCCTCATCATCGGCAGGGCAGGTTGCGGTAGGACTATACTGTTACTGGAGACCTTCTGTAACAGCATAAAGGCCCAGCCCCTTGACGGCATCCTCTTCCTCCTCCCCACCCATAGCCAGGTAGAGCACATCAAGGACATCGTTATAAGAAAAGGTTTTGCCCCGGGTTTTATTGAGGAGGGTATATGCACCTTCTCTCAACTTGCCAGAGATACCCTGGGGTACAACGGGCCCAGGGGGCCGATTACTGAACTGGAAAAGGGGTTTGTATTAAGGGAGGCGTTGAGGGAGTCCGCCTCAGGCGGATTAAAATATTTTAAGGGGGAAGAGGGGTTCCAGGGACTTCACATGGCCCTCCTCAGGTTCATCAAAGAACTTAAGGAGGATGGACAGTCCCCGGCACAGTTCCGCAGGGCAGTAAATGAATTCTTGAAGGGGCAACACACCTTTTTCCCAGAGAAGTATCCAGCCCTGTCAGAGGTCTATTCTCTATTCCAGGCGGTCCTGGAAAAGAGGGGGCTCCTGGACGAGGATGACCTCCTGAATCAACTTTTACGCTCCCTTGAGGCCGACGAGACCCTGCTGTCCCAAAAAAGACTCCTACTAGTAGATGGCTTCCACGACTTCACCCCCGTAGAATTTCGTATCCTCAGGATGCTCATCAAGAGGATACCCAGGGTACTTGTCAGCCTGGTGCTTGACGCAGAGACAAAGGACTCTCCCACAGGTTCTCCCCCCTTACCACAAGTCTTTGGGCATTGTCAGGCCGTTTACAAAGAGCTCAAATCGCTGGGGTTAAAACCGCGGCTACTCCAGGGGTTTCAGCGTTCCACCTCCCCTACCCTGAGGCAGGTAGAAAAGGGTCTCTTCAACCCGACCGTTGAACCTATTGAGGCCGAGGCCGCCCTGGAGATAGTAGAGGCCGCAGACCTGAGGGATGAGGTGGAACAGATTGCCCGCCGCATCTATAAGATGGTCTCTGGAGGGGATGCAGAATACCATGACATAGCCATTGTATTCAGGGAGATTGCCCTTTATAGGGACGTCATTGAGGCCGTCTTTCGCGAGTATAACATCCCTGTGAGGGTACATAGCCGTAGGCCTCTCATTGAAAACCCCCTGGTTAAAGGTATCCTCTCATTACTCAAGGTCTTTAGCAGTGCCTGGAAGGACGAGGAGGTGCTACATGCCCTCAAATCCCCCTACACGGTGTTGCCCCACCCCGAGGTTGACTCTCTGGAGTATGGAGTCCTGGAGACTGGGAGACTAGACTCCAGGGAGGCGTGGCTGGCACTGGTGGAAAATCGCCTGGATTTGCCTCTACTACCACAGGCCCTTACATGCCTGCCCGCAGGGGCGTATTGTCATGCCTTAGGCAGATTCGCTGTGGCGAACAATACGCCCCTACAACAGACGAAAGAATTTATTAAGGACTTAGCAAAGACAGAAAAAGAACTGGATGGCCCCCACCCCGCCTCCTTTTTCAGGTCCTGGTTACTAAGGCTCATAAATAGATTCCTGTCCCTAGCAGTAGGGGCACGTTGCAACGTGCCCCTACCTCATGACGAGTCTGCTGAAGGTACTACTACTTATGGTTATTTACTGAAAGAAGAATCCCAGGGCCTCAGGGCCTTTCTTGAGCTTCTTGACAGGCAGTGTCAAAT
>JASEHG010000044.1 GCA_030018855.1 Candidatus Brocadiaceae bacterium | reverse complement strand
GATGGAACCGGCAGTAACAAGCTGTCCGCCGTATCTCTTGACGCCTCGCATTTGGGGATTACTGTCTCTCCCATTCTTTGTAGAACCTTGTCCTTTTTTATGTGCCATGACCTAATCTCCTAAGTTATATTATACACAAATTTCATTGATTTTCACCTGGGTAAATGCCTGCCTGTGTCCCCTCTTCCTCCTGTAGTTCTCCCTGCGGCGGAACTTGATAATCCTTACCTTCTCTCCCAGTGTCTGACATTCCACCTCTGCCAGCACCTTTGCCCCGGCAACCAGGGGGTTACCTATCCTGGTATTGGATTCGTCCCCCACCGCTATTACCTCTGAGAACTCAATGGGGTCCTTTTCCTTTAGTCCCTCCACAAGGTCTATCAGGAGGCACTCTCCCGGGGAGACCTTATACTGTTTACCCCTATCCTTGATGATGGCGTACACGGTTTACCTCCTTATTTATATGGACATGGGCTGACCGTCGGCCCTGAGGTACCTTATCTGTACCGTGCCTGGCTTCAACCCATTCATCTGGATGCTGTTTATGAGGATGCGCTTATGGTAACTTTCCTCTAGTTCTGAGAGCTGTCGCCGCTTCTGGTTCAGCAGATGCTGGGACACCCTCGGGTCTGCCTCCACCTCTATGGTCTTTAGCTCCGGGTGGCTGAGGACGGATTTTATCTCCCGCATGACCTCCAGACTGAGACTCTCCACGGTCTTGGTATACCCGGTACCCCGGCAGGTGGAGCAGTTCTCGTAGAGGACGTCCCTCAGGCTGGGTCTGAGCCTCTGGCGCGTGAGTTCTATAATACCAAACCTTGACATCTTGAGCATCTTGGTGCGGGCCTTATCCCTCTTGAGGTTCTCCAGCATGGTCTTTTCCACGGCACGGTTATGGCCCTCTTCCAGCATGTCAATGAAGTCTATTATAATAACTCCCCCCAGGTCACGCAAACGTATTTGTCTGACTACCTCTTTGGCGGCCTCCATGTTAGTCCTGAAGGCGGTCTCCTCCGGGTCTGCCCCTGCCTTGAAGCGTCCGCTGTTGACGTCTATGGCCACCAGGGCCTCCGTCTGCTCTATAACCAGGGAACCACCATGGCCATGGCGCAGTGGTATCTTCTTCTGTATAATCCTTTCTATCTCTTGCTCAATATTATACTTGTGAAAGAGGGGCTCTTCTTTCTTATAGAGCTTTACCCCCTTTTCGGCCTTGGGCATTATCTGTCCGAGGAAATCCCTGGCCTTCTCATAGGTGGCCTCTGAATCCACTATTATTTCTTGTATATCTGTGGAGTAGATGTCACGGATGGTCTTGGTGACCAGGTCGCTCTCCTGGTATATAAGGGCCGGGGCGGTGGTGGTCTTGTTCCTCTCCTCTACTGCCTTCCAAAGCCTCAGCAGGTAGTGGAGGTCTTTGGAGAGTTCTCGTTTGATCTGGTTAGCCCCCGCCGTACGGACTATCAGACCCATGTTGGCAGGGGGATTTAGCTCTTCTATTACCTGTCTCAGCCTCTGACGCTCTGATTCTTCAACAATCTTCCTGGAGATACCGTGTTTCCTGGCATAAGGCATGAGGACGAGGAATCGGCCAGGGAGGCTGATGTCGGTGGTAAGGCTTGGACCCTTCTCCCCAACTGCTTCCTTAGTTACCTGCACGAGGACTTCCTGGCCAGGGCTTAAGAGGGTTTGTATCCGCCTGTTAGTCATCCTGTGGCGGTGGCCTTCTTCGCCCGGTTCGGCCTTTTCGGTGGAAGGTTCTATTACTTCACTAACGTGAAGGAAACCGTTTCTTTTGAGACCTACGTCTACAAAAGCAGCCTCCAGACTGGGTTCTACGTTCATAATCTTACCCTTGTAGACGTTGCCTACTACTTGTCCCCTGGAGATACGCTCTATGTAGAGTTCCTCCAGGGTGTGGTCCTCAAGGATGGCTATACGGCACTCCTCTGGTTCTACCACGTTTATTAACATCTTTTTGCCCATAATTTATTTCACCTCCCTGCCTGGGGTGGCCTTATCCGCATGAGGCGAACTCCTCCGCCTTGGGCGTGCACCTCAGGCAACTGCCAGGGGAGACAAAAGCACCTTTACCCTGGCTATCTTGAAGTTAGTATGTAAAGGGGGTTCTAGTCCGAGGGCCTCAAGGACCTCTTCGGGGCGGGCAGTACCTTCCTGAAGGACTTTGAACCTTATCTCCAGACACCCCTCTCTCTGGGTGACTGAGCGGATAGAAGGGCGGAGATTGACGGCCTTCTTTTTCCCGTCCCTCTCCCTTGACGTCCAGTACTCTTTAAGGTTCAGTAGTCCCTCAATCTTCTCTGGGGCAATGGTCTGGGGGCCGTGGAACTGCACCTGATACACTATCTCTTCCACTCTGGAAGAGGAAGGGGCTATAACCTCTGCCGAGATTATATCCAACCCTTCCACGAGCTGTGCCTTCAATTGCTCCACCAGGGTCTTGGGGGACAACCATTGGGAGAGTTCCAGCTCTACTATCTCCTCATGCCCCTCTATACCCAGGGCCAGGGCCAGGGGGAAAGACATCCTGAGCCTGGGGTTAAATCCCTGGGTCATCTTGATGGGAAGTTCTGCCCTCCTCAGGGCCCTTTCTAGCAATCTCATCAGGTCATGATGAGATATGAACTTCAGGGGCCCCTTCTTCTGAAATCTCAATCTTACTATTATCTTCTTACCTCTTTCAGGTAGACTTAAAAACCAACGTAGGGGCGGCTTTTAAACCTGTCCATATCGGCTACGCCCAAAGGCCCGCCAGAGGCAGTCTGCCTGAGGCACGGCCTGCCCTACATCAGTGAAACCCGTTGATTACTAAAGTACCGGAATAATTTTGTCGGTAATTTTTTTCAAGTAATTAATAGATTCCTCCGGCTGGGTAAACCTTAAGACCTTCTCAGCTATCTCCTTAGCCTCCTCATAAGTAATACTGCGGATAATCTTCTTAATCGCAGGGATTAAGACGGGGGAAGAGATGCTGAATTGCTGAAGGCCCAGACCCAGGAGGAGGATGATGTATTCAAGCTCGCTGCCCATCTCTCCACACATGGTCACTGGGATGTTATTATCCTCTGCCACCTCTATGCACATCTTCAATAGCCTGAGGATGGCTGGATGGACGGGGCAGTACATGAAGGCCACCTTTTCATTGTCCCTGTCAATGGCCAGAGAATATTGCACCAGGTCATTGGTCCCGATGCTGAAGAAATCAACCTCCCTGGCCAGGCTATCTGCAATTAACACGGAGGAAGGCACCTCTATCATTGCCCCTATAGGTATCTTTTCATTGAAGGCCTCGCCCCTCCCGGAGAGGACTTCCATGGTCTCCTGCACCATTGCCTTTGCCTGCCGCAGTTCCGCCAGGCTGGATATGAGGGGGAAGAGTATTTTCAGGTCCTTGTTCACCGCAGAGGCCCTAAGCAGTGCCTTCAACTGGGTCAGGAAGAGTTCCGGGTGGTCAAAACAGTAGCGTATAGAGCGGCACCCCAGGAAGGGGTTGGCCTCTTTGTAGCCGTCTCCGAACTTGTCAGCGCCCAGGTCCATCGTCCTTATTATAAGGGGAAGGTCCTTTAGCTCCTTATTGGCCGCTAGATAGGCGTTATAGTGGTCTTCTTCCGTGGGGCTGTTCCTGCACTCCAGGAACAGATACTCGGTACGGTAGAGGCCCACTCCGGTGGCACCGTATCTGAGGAAGACCTCTATCTCCTTGGGGAAATCTATGTTGGCAAAGATTTGTATCTGCCTGCCATCCGGGGTCTCTGCAGGTTGGTCCTTAAGCTGCTGGGTAAGCCTGGATTCAAAGACCCGTATAGTCTTTTCCTTTCTCTGGTACTCCTCAAGGGTGTCCTCATCTGGCCTGATGATAACAATACCACGGTTGCCGTCTATGATGACGGGGTCTCCCTGATAGACGTCGGTGGTAATGCGGCCCAGTCCCACCACCCCTGGGATGCCCAGTGTCCTGGCCAGGATAGCCGTGTGAGAGGTCCTTCCTCCTACTTCAGTGGCAAAACCCTTTATACTGGTGGTGTTCATGGAGGCCGCTTCAGAGGGGGTGAGGTCATGGGCGATAAGCACCACCTCTTCCTTCAGGTATCCGATGGCCTCCCTCTTTTCTCCTCCGAGTATCCTTAAGAGACGGTCTTCTATGTCCAGGATGTCGCCGGCCCGCTCTTTCAGGTAAGTGTCATCTATACTCTGAAACTCTTTTATGTAATTTCTCAGCACACTATAAATGGCGAATTCGGCCTTTACACGTAAGTCTCTTATTTTAGTTGTAAATTCCTCTTTCAAGCGGTGGTCCTGGAGGATTGTCCTGTGGACGCCCAGGATGGTGCCCACCTCGTGACCTAAACGGGAAGAGACCTTCCCCTCAAGTTCCAGCAGTTCCTGCTTGGCCTCCCGGATGGCCCTTTCCAGCCTCTTTGTCTCGTTAGGCACCTCCTCCTCTGAGATGAAACTGCGGACTATCCAGTATTCCTTACCCTCCAGGATGTGGGCCTTCCCCACTACCACGCCTGGGGCCAGGGCAATGCCCTTTCTGGTCAGCATCACCTGTTCATCAAAGTTAGAACTAACCAGGGCTTCCAGGGCGCGGAGGGCCTCGTGGGCATCCGGCCCGCTAACCGCTATGCGTATGTCTGTACCCCTTTCAGCCCCCAGGGTGAGGAGTTCTATGACGCTCTTGCCATTAACCTCTCTATGCTTTGCCGCCACCCTTATTTCGGAGGCGAATTGGTTGGCAGTCTTGGCGAAACGCGTGGCTGGTCTTGCATGTAAACCGTCTACGTTAAGTATACTGCACTGGCACTGCAGGGCCAAATTTTCCTGGAGGGGCTTAGAGGCGGTAACCATCTTTCTCTTTGAGAATTTCTAACATCTCTTTTTTATTTCGGGCCATGGATATAAACCTTCTAAAATCGCTATCTCTTATGAGGGTGGCTATCCTTTCCAGGGCGGCCAGATGGCTGCTGGAAGATTCGCTCGGAGAGAGTAACAAAAAGAGGAGGTGCACAGGTTCGCCGTCTAGGGCATCAAATTCCACCCCTGACTTGGAACGCGCCAGGGTACCCATCAGTCTAGTGATACTGACATGTTTTGTGTGGGGTACGGCTACCCCTCCCCCGATACCGGTACTTCCCAATTTTTCTCTCTTTGCCAGGGCCTCCAGGATATTTTCCATCTCCTTGGAGGAAACCTTCTGGGCGCTCTTCAGGGCCTCCACCATCTCCCTCAGTGCCCCTGATTTATCCCTGGATTTTAGGTCAAATACTATCGCCTCATCCACCAGGAAGTCCATTAATTTCATCTAATCCTCCGACCGGGAAAGTACCTTTCTAGGAAAGGTTCTTGGGAGAGAGCACATGGAAACGGGGCTTTACAATGTAGAAGAACCCTCTTTCGCCATTTCCTCTGGAGCCGGTGGGATTCCCTTCTTGGTCCTCCGCTGATAGAGTTTCTCCTTGTGGCGGGTAAGCTGTCTTTCTAGTTTATCTACTGCCCTGTCTATGGCAACATAAATGTCATGGTTGGTCACTTCGGCGATTAGCATAGAACCCCTTGGGGCCGAGAGTATCATCTCTGCCGTGTGCCGCTCGCTCTCCACGTCTAGGTTGACCTGGATGCGGATAACCCTATCAAAGTACCTCTCTAATTTTCTTGCCTTCTTTTCCGCATAACTCTTTATAGCATCGGTGATGCTCAGATGTTTACCCGCTACGATTATGTCCAAGAGAATTCCTTTCCTCTTAAAGGTTTTAACCGATTGTACTTCTTTATCTCCGCAGAGTCAAGGGCTTTAAGGCCAGGCAAGTTTTTAATTCAGTGTGTCAGGGGCTAGGCCCTAACCCCTGGCCCCTGGTCAGGGCCTACGGACCTTGCCACCGTCAGGACGTATACCATCTTCGCCCCCGCCCCCTTCAGTACTCTGGCACATTCAGAGGCAGTCAGGCCAGTAGTGAGCACATCATCTACCAGCAGGATGTTCTTGCCATTAATCCGGGCAGGTGTCCTGACCTCAAAGGCACCTCTTACATTCTCTTCCCTCTGGCTAGGGCCCAGCGAGGTCTGTGGGTGGGTGTCCCTCACCCTGGAAAGATTCCTTGGTAATACCTCTACTCCCAGATACTTCCCAATGTATCGGGCCAGGAGTTCTGCCTGATTAAAACCCCTCTGTACCTTCCTCCTCCAGTGCAAGGGCACGGGGATTATCCAGTGGGGGTCTTCAGGAAATGGGACACCAATGTCCAGGGCCTCGTATACAAGGGTCGTAAGGGGCCCTGCCAGGTATTCCTTCTTCCTATACTTAAAGTGATGTATAAGTTCCTTTACTGCCCCATGGAAGCAGACGGCAGAAAAGGCGCCATCAAACCGCAACCGCACCGTCTTGCAGTATACACAACCCTTTTCAGTGCTGTAACTGTACGGACCCAATCCTGCCCCGCATCTGGGGCATCTTGGGCTTTGTACATGCGTTATCCCCTTTCTACAGTCCCCGCATAGGTATTGGTCAGCCTCCCTGTGCAGACTTGACCCGCAGCCCAGGCAATGTGCCGGGTATAGGAGATTCACCGTGGTCTCCCAGATGTCTTTCAGTCTAATTTTCATGTATATTTATACGACACATGTCTATTATAACGACACAAATCTACCAGTGCACACCAAATCAGAGTTGGGGTAGCTTTAGTATAACCTGTTGCTATATCACAATATACAGAAGCATACCCTCAGCCACAAGTTACTGGCACAGTTATTGCTAACTTCCATATAAGGTTCTGTTTCCTGCCATACAGGACCACAGGCAGTTTTTCCCAGAAAGGCCAGATAGATAGGCACTATCTGGCCTCCCTCCTTTCCCCTCTACACAACGTAGAATCCCCGTAGAGGGGAATCTTTTTTCTTACCTCTCTCAAAAACCTCATATCCATACTGGCTACCGCTACACCCTCCCCTTTGAGCACCCCAGACATAACCTGTCCCCATGGGTTGATTATAAGGCTGTGACCAAAGGTGGTGATTCCGTTGGGGTGTCTGCCGAATTGATTTGCGGTCACTACATAGCACTGGTTTTCTATGGCCCTCGCCTTTAACAGTGGTTCCCAGTGGTCTCTGCTGGTAGTGGCCGTGGAGGCCGAGGGTAAGAGAAAGAGGTCTGCCCCCCTTGAGGAGAGGGCCTGGAAAAGCCCTGGGAATCGCAGGTCAAAGCATATGGTCAGGGCTGTTCTAAAACCCTCTACGTCCATCAGGGCTAATCGTCTCCCTGGGAGTATATACTGTGACTCCTGATAGTTTAACCCAGGCAGGGATACGTTAAAGAGGTGTATCTTTCTGTACCTCCCTAACAGGTCTCCCGTTGGGGCGAAAAGCAAGGCAGTATTGTAAACCTTGTTAGCTGAGGCCTTCACAAGGATGGTCCCACAGAGGTAAAGTCTCCATCTCCTTGCTAAATCTGCCATAAATTGGTATGTGCGGCCGGGAATGGGTTCTGCCTGCTTGGACATTACCTCTAGAGAATCGTAGCAGTTAAAGTATTCGGGGAGGAGGGCTAGTCTTGCCCCGGTGGTCTTGGCCTCCTTTACCAGGCACGCAACCTTAAGGAGGTTTGCGTCCTTATCCCCCAGGGAGGACATCTGAATGGCCGCCACCTTGAGGATACCTCTCCCCACATCAGGCCCCCATCCAGTCAAAGAGCAGCAGTCCTCCCAGTATGAAGAGCAGGAGGGGGGTCCATCCTGCCAATATTGGGTGGAGGTAGCCAGTCACCCCGAGATTCGTGCAAAAGACCGTTACGACAAAGAAGGCGCCAATAACACATAAGATGGCGCTGATGCCCAAAAAGAGGTTCCTCTTGAGTGTTTCAAAGCCTAAGATGAAGGGCGTGCCCAGGAGGAGGAAGACGAGGCTCACAAAGGGATAGGTCATGCGAGAATAGAAGAAGACGGGGTACTTGGGGTTTTCAGGTTGTTTTTGGGAGAGCTCCAGTAGACCCTTCATGCTAATAAGGGTGGGGTCCCGCTCCTCTCGCCGCATATCCTCAGGGCGGACATTAGTCTTAAAAAAGAGTCCCTTTTCTATAATTGCTGGAGGTACCCAATTCCTCTCATGATAATTGTGTCTGGTGATATCGCTAAGGTACCAGGTATTTTTACCTATCCACTTGCCTTCCTTTGCGGAAAGGGTAAACATCTTTTTTTCTTCCTTGTCCATCCCCAGGATAAAGATACCCTTCATGGTCTCGTCTACTATGTCGTATCTGGCCACTCTAAGGACGAGGCCGTTATCCTGGTCTTCCACAAAGATGTCCTTTATTTCGCTCTCATCAAAGGTAATAGTCCTGGCCCTTTCCAGTTTATCCGCCAGGGCGGGGATTACCAGTTCCTGATTGGCCAGGGCCATAAAGGAAAAGAGGGTGGCGACAACAAAGATTGGTAAGAGTATCCTGTACAGGCTAAGCCCTGCGACCTGCATGGCCATGATTTCGTTACTCTTGGCCAACCTGATAAGGGAGAAACCTGCCGCTATGAGGACAATGGGAGGAAACAGCTTCGCCATCATGACGGGTAAAAAGAGGGCGTAGTAGTTGAAGGCCATGAATAGGGCCTGATCCCCGAGGGCAAGGAGGTCGTCAAATTTCTGGAAGAGGTCTACTACCAAATATACGCCTATGAGTGCAAAGGCACAGACGAACAGGGCCGGGATGTAGTTGAAGAGGATATATTTATCCAGACGCGAAATCATACTTGGTATCGTATTGTCTCTTCTCTATTAAGTCCCTTAAGGAGTTCTCGGGCGGTCTTCCCGAGAAGGGGATGCCTTATCTCAGGGGCGATGTCACAAAGGGGTTCAAGGACAAAACGCCTCTCGTGCATCCGTGGATGAGGTATCTCTAGTGTCTCTTCCTTCATGACAATATCATCGTAAAGCAGGACGTCCAGGTCAATAGTCCTTGACCCCCATCTTATCCCCCTCTGCCTGCCAAGGGCCTGTTCTATTCGTTGGAGCCTCTGTAGGAGTTCCAGGGGGGTAAGGTCTGTCTGGAGGCGGAGGACAGAGTTGACAAAATGGGGCTGGTCCAGTCCGCCTGGGCCTGCCCTTGAATCCGCCTCAGGCGGAGAAGGGATGGATTCAGGTTCTGTTTCATAGTACGGGGAGCTATCAGTAAGGACAAGACCGCCTACCGCCACCAGTTGCTCCTTTGCTAACCCAAGGGTAGCAACCCTCTTGCCCAGGTTGGAGCCCATAGCAACATATACTACAGCCATGATTACACCACCTCAAAGCTGGGTGCCCGGGGACAGGCACCACAATCCGTACATTCCTCGCTAAAACAATTGGGGGTGGTAACCCTTTGAAGGGCCTTCTCCTGTTCCATCTCAAAGAACCCCTTTCTTACACCTGTGCTTATGTGTCCCCAGGGAAGCACCTCCTCGGGACTGCGTCTCCTGGATAGATAGAAGTTCATGTCCAGCCCTGCCTCCCGAAATGCCTCCTGCCACCTGTCAAAGTGGAAGTACTCATCCCAGGCATCTAGCTTGCACCCCAGCCTCCAGGCCAGGTATATGACCTCTCCCAGTCTGCGGTCCCCTCTGGCAAGGACGCCCTCCAGGATACTGCGTTCGGGGTTATGGAACTTGAGTCTTATCCAGGGGTGTCTCAGTCGGGCCTTAAGGCGTCCTTTAACGGCCCTTATCCTCTCAAGAGAGACCATGGGTTCCCACTGGAAGGGTGTATGTGCCTTTGGTACGAAAGGGGCAATGGTCAGGTTCACGTCCCCAGGTGCACCGTTTATTTTACGCCTGATATTGGACACGTTGTAGGCCAGGTCCGCTATGGTGTCTATGTCCTTATCCGTCTCCCCGGGTAGACCTATCATAAAATAAAGCTTTACTACACGCCACCCCAGTTTAAAGGCCTCTTCTACGGCCCTGAAGAGGTCTGCGTCCTTTACGTCTTTACATATGGCCCTCCTCAATTCCGGCGTAGCCGCCTCCGGGGCCATGGTAAGGCTAGATTTTCTGACGGAACTCACGTAAGAGGGAAGCCGATGGAGACTGTCTGAGACCCGGAGGGAGGGCAGGGAAATATTCACCTTCCTGGGGTCAAATCTCTTCTGGAGTCCCTCAAGGAGTTCTTCCAGGTAAGGATAGTCACTTATTGACAGGGCGGCCAGGGATATCTCTTCTTGTCCAGTATTCTTATAGCAATTCTCTGCCTGCCTGAGGAGGGTCTCTACGGAACGGAAGCGGGTGGGACGCTTTATCATCCCTGCCTGGCAGAAGCGACAGCCCTGGGTGCATCCCCTCATCACTTCCAACGTAATACGGTCGTGGATGGTCTGGACGTAGGGGACTATAGGGCGTTCGGGGAAATACGCCCCCTCCAGGTTCATTACAGTAGCTGACCTCACTGGCATGGGGACCCAGTCGTATTCAGGAGAAATCTCTGCTACGGTGCCATCAGGATTGTGACTTACCCTGTAAAGGCTGGGGGCATAAACCCCTTTTATCCTCCTGGCCATAGAGGTTATAATATCCGTACGCCCCGCCCCCCCCTGCCTCAACTCCTTGAACAGGGTGATGACCGCGGGCAGTGTCTCTTCTCCATCCCCAAGTAGGAAGAGGTCTATGAAATCTGCCAGTGGCTCTGGAGATAATGCCCCCGGGCCTCCGGCCAGGATGATGGGGTCCTCTTCCTTGCGGTCTTCCCTCCTTACGGCTATCCTCCCCAGCTCTAACATGTTCAATACATTGGTGTAAGACATCTCGTATTGGAGGGAAAAACCTACCAGATCAAAATCCCTTATCGGGGTACAGGTCTCCAGGCTGAAGAGGGGAACCCCTTCGGACCGCATCAACCCTTCCATGTCCACCCACGGCGTAAAGACCCTCTCACAGGCGGCCTCCTCCATTGAATTTACCAGACCGTAGAGGAGTTGGACTCCCAGGTGGCTCATACCTATTTCATAGGTGTCGGGGAAGGCCAATACCATCCTTACCTCCACCTTCCGAGGGTCCTTCACGATGGAATTCCACTCCCCGCCTATGTACCTACCAGGGGTCTCTACTCTGGGCAACAATCCTTCTGTAATCTTGGAGCGTAGGTTGTTCATTATCTACTATCTTTAAACTTTTATTATAGTAAAGAAACAATAGGTTTGGAAGTTTAAAAATCTATTGGTTGTGGATACTATAGACATGGGTAACACTTTTTATCCTTTTTTAATTATAGGATTAAGGGGGCGTAGCCCCCTTACCACCCCCA
>JASEHG010000043.1 GCA_030018855.1 Candidatus Brocadiaceae bacterium | reverse complement strand
AATTTAATCCGCCTCAGGCGGACCAATTTACATTCTACAATTCTGTCTGCCCTAAGCGGTGAGTAGGGAGTAGCAAGAAAAAAAGAATTCAGTAGCCAGAATTCAGGATTCGGAATACTAATCCGCCTGAGGTGGATTCGCGAAGGTCTCATTTTCTAACGATTTTGAACCCCTTTTTCTTGAAAGCACGTACGGCCCTTTCACTTGATACATCGGTAAAGAGCACTATACTGCGACCTCTACTTTCGTAAGCTTCTCACCCCTGCGGACCTTTTTAACAGCCAGCAAATACCCCCTTATGGCATCTTTTATATTTTCCAGGGCTTCTTCTTCTGTATCCCCCTGACTTGCACAGCCCGGTAACGTAGGACAAATCACATCATAGCCGTATTTACTCTTATGTATTTTTACCAGAAATTCCATCTGTACCCTCCCTCTAAAAATTTTCAAAAATCATGTCACAGCTCATGACGATTTTCAGTAATCTTTCCACATTACTTTTGTAGAACAATGACATATGCTGGGCAAACCTAGATACTCTTAGGGTATTTTTCAGAGGTCTCTAGGGATAAGAAATAATACTTTAGCCCCTTTCCAATGGAAAGTCAAAGATTACTTACCTCCTGCTGACAGGGGCGGTTTAGGGGCTAGGGGGTAGGGAGTAGGGGACAGGGATTAGGGGTTAGGGAATAAAGAATATAGAATACAGGATTCGGAATACAGAAGACCTGCTTTCAACTTCTGAATTCTCAATTCTTGTCCCTAGCCCCTGGCCCCTAATCCCTGGCGTCAGGCTAGGGATTGAAAGCAGGCCTCTTAAGGATTATCATAATAATTTTGCAAATGGACGCAATGGAACTATACATATCCATTAGGGGTGCGAGGGTACATAACCTCAAGAATATTGACATTGACATCCCCAGAGATAGGCTGGTGGTGGTAACGGGGGTGAGCGGCTCAGGGAAGTCCTCCCTGGCCTTTGACACCATCTTTGCCGAGGGGCAGAGGCGTTACATAGAAAGCCTGTCCTCCTATGCCCGCCAGTTCCTGGAGCAGATGCAGAAACCCGACGTAGACCACATTGAAGGCGTCCCCCCAACCATAGCCATTGAACAACGCACCGCTAGTGCCAGCCCTCGCTCCACTGTGGCCACGGTCACGGAGATATACGACTACCTGAGGCTGCTCTTCGCCAAACTGGGTACGCCCCACTGCCCGCAGTGCGGTCAGGAGGTGGCCCGGCAGAGTGCGGACGAGATTGTGGAAAGGGTGATGCAGATAGCCCCAGGTACCAGGCTGATGCTCCTGGCCCCAGTAATAAAGGGAAAGAAGGGGGAACACAAGGAGGTCTTTGAGGCCGTGAGGAAGGAGGGCTTCGTCAGGGCCAGGGTGGATGGCCTCCTGGTGGATATTACCCAGCCCATAAAACTCAGCCGTTACAAGACCCATAACATAGAGGTGATGGTGGATAGGCTCGTGATGAAAGAGGACGTCAGGGCCACACCCGACTGGTCCAGGCTCTATAACTCCATCCAGACCTGCCTGGAGGTGGGAGAGGGAATAATGATAGTCTCTCAGGAATGTGGAGTGCGGAATTCGGAATTCAGAATTTCACGCTCCGCATCCCGCATTCCACACTCCGCACTCCGCACTCCGCATTCAGCATGGCAGGACACCCTTTACAGCCAGCGCTACGCCTGCAGGCAGTGCGGTACGGGCCTTGAAGAACCGGCGCCCAGACTCTTCTCCTTTAACAGCCCCTACGGTGCATGCCCGAGTTGCGAGGGGTTGGGCTACAGGCTGGAGTTTGACACTGACCTGATAATCCCTGAAAAATCCCTGAGCCTCAGGCAAGGGGCAATCCATGCCCTTAGAGATTGGGGCAGCAGGATGGATGGTTACTACGAGAGGTTACTGAGGGATTCCTTCCCCACCGAGATGGATATGCCCTTCAAGAAATTGTCCAGGGAGACCAGGGAGTTCCTCCTCCGTGGCGGTAGGGGTTTTGAGGGGGTACTGCCCCTCCTCAAGGACCTGCATTCCAGGACGGAACGGGAGGCCGTGAAAAGGAGACTGGAGTCCTACATGTGTGAGCAGAGGTGTGAGGGCTGTAAAGGGACCAGACTCAGGCCCGAGGCCCTTGCAGTAGAGATAGGGGGTAAGAATATTGGACAGGTAGTGGGGCTGGATGTCCTCCGTGCCCTCTCTACTTTAGATGGATTCCAGACCCTCTTTTCTGGTGGGGAAAAGGGACGCATTGCCAGGGAGATACTAAAGGAGATTACGGGGCGACTGAGGTTCATGATAGAACTGGGGCTTGGCTATCTTACCCTGGACAGGATAAGCACTACCCTCTCAGGGGGAGAGGCCCAGCGTCTAAGGCTGGCCTCCCAGGTGGGTAGTGGCCTGGTGGGGGTATGCTATGTCCTGGACGAGCCTACCATCGGCCTCCACTCCAGGGACGGTCATCGCCTCATTTCCACCCTGAAGACCCTGCGCGACCTGGGGAACACCATACTGGTAGTGGAGCATGACGAGGAGACTATCCGCAGCGCAGACCACGTAGTGGACCTGGGACCCGGGGCCGGTGATAGAGGGGGGAGGGTAGTATCTCAAGGGTCTTTAGAGGAGATACTCAAAAGGGATAGTTCCCTCACTGCCAGCTATCTCAAAGGCAGTTTAAAGATAGAGATACCTTCCGGGAGACGGAAGATAGACTGGAAGAATTGCATAGAGATAAAAGGGGCCAGAGAGAATAACCTGAAGTCAATGGACGTCAAGATACCCCTGGGGGTCTTCTGCTGCGTGACGGGTGTCTCTGGTTCGGGCAAGAGTACCCTGGTGGACCAGACCTTGCACAGGTATCTGGCCAGGGCCATCTACCGGAGCAACGTAAAGCCAGGGGCCTGTGACCGCATCCTGGGCAGTGAGAAGATAGATAAGGTGATAGAAATAGACCAGTCCCCCATTGGCCGTACACCCAGGTCTAACCCTGCCACCTACACGGGGGCCTTTACTCATATAAGGCAGGCCTTCGCCCAGACCAGGGAGGCCAGGGTGAGGGGGTATGGCCCAGGACGCTTCAGTTTTAACATCAAGGGGGGGCGCTGTGAGGGTTGTGAGGGACAGGGCATAAAACGACTGGAGATGCACTTCTTGCCAGATACCTACGTTACCTGCGACCAATGCAAGGGGAGGAGATACAACAGGGAGACCCTGGAGATAACCTATAGAGAAAAGAACGTGGCAGAGACACTGTCCATGAGGATAGAGGAGGTCCATGAACTCTTCAGGAACATCCCCAGGTTAGAGAGGACCTTAAGGACACTAAAGGAGGTGGGCCTGGGCTATATAACCCTGGGCCAGCCCAGCACCACCCTCTCCGGGGGAGAGGCCCAGAGGGTGAAGCTCTCTACCGAACTGGCCAAGACCCCTACGGGCAAGACCCTCTACATCCTGGACGAGCCTACTGTGGGTCTACACTTTGCAGATATACACAACCTCTTGAAGATCCTCAACCGTCTGGTGGACATGGGCAATACGGTGATAATCATTGAACACCACCTGGACGTCATCAAACAGGCGGACTACGTCATTGACCTGGGGCCAGAGGGTGGGGAGGAAGGGGGAGAGGTGGTGGTGTCAGGCACGCCTGAGGAGGTGGCCAGGTGTGAGGGGTCATATACGGGGGTGGCGTTGAGAAGGTATCTGTCTACAGGCTAGAAACCCATGCATAATAGGCATCGCCAATTCAGGCAAGTGTCATTCTGACCCACCTAAGGCGGAGAAGAATTATTCTTTGGAAACTTTCGTATCTTAAATGAGGGTACGCCTCATTTTGGTGGAGGTATCTCTAGGTCCTTGCAAATCTTTCTGGCAAGGATATCTAAGATTTCAGTGTGCCTTGGGATCGTTGATGTTTTCCTATTTGGCGGATTGTAGTAGACTGTGTGTTTCTTCCCCTCTCTGAGAAATACACAACCGTTCTTTTCCACATGGCGGATTAGCTCCCGTCGCTTCATTAAACACTGACCTTAATCTCTTCCCGGATGACATCCTTGCCGGCTAGTTCTTTCTCAGCAAGCTCCCGATTGGCTGTCAAAATCAATTCTACAGCCTCACGAAGGTTTTCTCTAACCTCCTCAAGTGTCTTGCCTTGTGTGTTTGCGCCTGGCAGTTCTTCTACGTACCCGATATACCAGTCTCCTACCTTCTCAAATACACCTGTACATGTAAATGTACTTTCCAATGCAAGCCTCCTTAATATCTGAGACGTTATGCTGGGCAAAGCCCTGTAGGGGCAGGTTTAAAACCTGCCCCTACAGGTTCAATGTTATCGCCTCGCCCCTGACAAAGGCCAGTAGTTCCTCCCGCCTTTCTTTAGAGAGTTTAGGGCGGGGACAGCGTGTGAGGTTAATCCTGTGGCCGTTTTGTTCGTTCCCTTTGGCAAGTTGCTCACTGGCCTCTTTTAACCCCAGTTCTATGAGGAAGAGCCTTGCGTCCTCATCCTTTACGTTCCCCCACGTGGCCGATAAGAGCCTGCCGAGGTAGACTTCGTAGGAAAATATCTTTTCGTTGCGTTTTATGGTGAAGAAACAGGCCAGCCTTATGGCGGGCTGTTTGGGCAATTCTCCTCCGTATTTGATTTCAAATTGCTTCATGTTCTTTTCCTTCATGGGGAAGACACATCGGAAATCAAGTTTTATTCGCCAAAAGAGGCGATATTTTCTATGAATGTCCTGCAGATAAATCGCGTAGTTTCTTAAACATCGTTACCGTGGTCTCATAGCAATTTAACAAACTCATCCACCCCCAAACCTGCCTGCTTAATAATAGCACGCAAAGTTCCCCTGTCTAATTCTTTATGGTCTGGAACCACTACCTGTGCAAAGGGACTGTTACGGCGCAGGATTATGTGACTTCCTTCCTGCCTCTTAAAGTAGAAACCGACCTTTTTTAATGTCTTGACACATTCTCTGCCAGAAATCCTTGGCAATTTACTCATACAGCTACGACCAACGTTTCAAAGCGGTCCTCTGGAACAGGAAGCTTGTCTTCCTCCAAAGCTGCAATGTAACCCCGTATGGCTTCTTTGATATTGGCAATGGCCTCTTCTTTGGTTTTTCCTTGGCTAATGCACCCAGGTAGACTTGGGCACTCTGCGACCCAATACCCATCTTCCCCAGGATAAATAATCACTTGCCTCATATTATCTCTCCCCTTCTAATTTCTTACCCTTAAAGAACAACCAATTCTTTTCCTTGAAGTGTAAAAGATAATAAGTACCTCTAAGTCTCCTGCCTTGCAAGTGGAATTTTAGCTCCCTGCCGTCTTGTCCCAGTAGTTCAAAGGGGCCGGTGTCCCATACCTTTACCGTACCGGCCCCGTATTGCCTTTCAGGGATTACGCCCTCAAAGTCAATATAGTCAAGGGGGTGGTCTTCGGTCTGGACGGCCAGGCGTCTTACGCCAGGTTCGGTGGGTGGGCCTTTGGGTACGGCCCAGCTCTTCAGTACCCCTTCTATCTCCAGGCGCAGGTCCCAGTGGAGGTGTCGGGCGTGGTGTTCATGGACTACGAAACGGGTCTTTGCCTGCTTAGGTTGGATTTTTATCCTGCCCTCAGGCCCAGACGTCTTTGAGGAATCCCTGCGTCCTGTATCTTCGCCAATTCTATCCCTGGTCTTCTCCATACCACAAGGGGGAGAGACTATGCAATCTGGCTGGATATGCAGCCCTCTTCCATCATCAAGGACCTATTACTCCATGGCCTCAATCATCCAGGGGATTTCCTCATCGGCGAATCTTATGGAGGCGTCCTCCACGAGGGTGTGATATTCCTCCTTGAAGTGCTCCTCGTGGCCTTTCTCCATCTGGGCCAGTTTGAGGAAGGTCTTTTTCTCCTCCGGGTCTTCTACCTTGTCTGCGGCGTCCTTGTAGAATTGATAGGCCCTTTCCTCGGCCTCGCAGATGACCTTTACTACGTCGGCTAGCCTTGCGTCCCGCCTGGGCACCTCTATCCTTATGTAGCCCTCTTTTTTCTCCATGGGTGGGGTGTATTTTTTCCCTGCTAGCCTGGCGTATAAACCGGAGAGGATTCGCCTGTGCTCGTCCTCTGCCTTGGCCATCACGTCCAGTTTCAGCTGGGCCCCCTTGTTGGGGAGCTGGGCCATGATGGACTTGTAGAAATCTCTGGCCTTTATCTCCTCCCCGATGGCATCTTCAATAATCTTGATTACCCCATTTTTATCCATCCCTTTGTCCATTGTAGGGGCAGGCCCTCAACCGTGCTGGTTCAGGGCAAGTCTTGTACCTGCCCCTACTGGGCTAGTAGCATCTCCAGCTTATGGGCATGTTCTTCCTCATCCCCGAGAATCTTTTCAAGCATGAGGCGGCTCACAGGGTCTCCCAGGGCGGCCACCTCGTTAATCCACTTCTTGTAGTTTTCAATGGCCGCCAGTTCGTCCTGCAGGTTTACCTTGAGCATATCTATGCTCTTCTTTGGGACCTTTATCTCTCCTGGTTTGGTGGTGGGAATCCCATCCAGCGTTGCTATCCTCTCCCCCAGTTTGTAGGCGTGGTCCATCTCCGTCATGCTCAACTCCTTCATAAATTCGCTCACACATACGAAATTGGCCCCTTCATAAAGATAATGATGCTGCATGTATTGAATAAGGGCGCCGAGTTCTTCAGTGAGGGCCTTGTTGAGGATTTCTACGAC
Source organism: Candidatus Brocadiaceae bacterium (assembly GCA_030018855.1). GTDB lineage: Bacteria > Planctomycetota > Brocadiia > Brocadiales > Bathyanammoxibiaceae > 2-12-FULL-52-36. Next base: position 4,639 of record JASEHG010000043.1, on the reverse strand, counting down.
CTTTTTCTTGTCCATCTCTCTTGCTCCCTTCTCAAAGGTATGGAGTATACAACTTTGACGAGGAAAAGAACGTTCGTCCGCCTGGAGCGGTATACAAAAATTATATTTTCACATGCAGGAGATTACAAGCCTTTTCCCAGGGCAGCCATCATCTCTAAAGAGGCTCTACCACTTCCACCCCCTCCGGGAGGGCGAACTGAAAGAGTGCCTCCTTGAGGGGCCTGTTTAGCTTTATATCTCGTAGTTCAATGCGGTTTATCACCTCTCCCCCGCTCTCGTATAGCTCCATCCTGATGGGGAGCCACAGCCCTTCCTCCACCCATAGTCTTATCTCCATATACTGTGGGGGAGGCTCCATCCCCTTTGGGGTGAGTTTGAGGACATAGGGCACGTCTCCCCCACTCCCAGAGACTAGCTCTATAACGTAATTCTCTTTGGCCTTTCTTACAGAACCCTCGTATCCGAACTGGAAGAAGTCCAGTTCCTTGGTCTCTCCTTCGCCTGCGGTGCTACCGCCCAGGCGGTACTTTTCTACCTGCTTGACCTGGGGATGATAGACCCAGAGGTATTCCCCATCAGTGATGTCCACCTCGTCCCTCGGAGGTTTAAATTCCATGTGGAGCTTCTTCGGTTTCTGGTAGTATACCTTTCCATCAGAAACCTCTTCTTCCTCCAGCAGGAAGATACTCCTGGTGTAGATAACCTCTGCCTCCATGCTTACAAAGCTCTGGTTGGCCTTCTCCATCTCGTCCAGTACAGACCCCAGGTCCCTTCCGCCCGAGGTGGACTGGGCTTCAAGGGGTGAAGAGGATACAAAGACTGTCCATACCACAAAAAGCAGTAGATAGTAGGCAGTAGGCAGTAGGCAGGGAAAGACCTGTCTGCTGTCCACTCCGCCTAAGGCGTACTTTCTACTGAATAGGATTTTATTCACCCTGAAGTCCCCACCCGCCCCAAAGATGGCGGATTTTCAACAATCTGCAGTAATTCCTCCAAGCGGTGGAGGTGGTAATCAGCCTCCTGAGGTGGGCGATGAGTGCTGTTGAGGAGGAAGGCCGTCTTGGCCCCCGCAGCCCTGCCTGCCTGGACGTCAAAGTGGAAGTCTCCTACCACTAATAGCTCCTCCGGTTTTAGACCCAGTTTCTTACTGATGAGTAGTACTGGTTGGGGAGAGGGTTTTGGGGGGGCATCGTCCCTGGACACCACCACGTCAAACTTCAGATTATGTCTCTTAAGGATGGTCTTTACAGAGCGGCGGGAGTTGCGGGTCAGGAGGGCAGTCTTTATGCCCTTCTTCCTCAGGTCCTCCAGTATCTCCACTACGCCTTTCCTGAGTCTGGAAGTCCCGGCTGCCCTTGCCTCGTGCTTTTCAAGGACGGCCAGGACCCCTCTCCGCTTTTGTTCTTCTAATCCCTCCATATATTCAAGGATAGGCACATTGGGTATGTCAGCCTCCCTCCTTACGGCCTCAAAGTCCACATCACATTCCGTGATAGTACCGTCCATATCAAAAATAATGCCTTTTATACTCAACCCTCTATCCTCATATTTAGTAATGCCACACACTAGGATTATTTTACCTCTTTTCTCTCCTTTTTAAAACTGCCAAATCCACTAATTTGTGTGGTGGAGGGATTTCTTGAAGTATAAGCACAGGCACTCCTCCAGGGCAATATTAAATCCTTTAAGGCTTGAAGGGGCTAGCTTTTTTTATTACGTCATGTGTATAATTGACGACAAAGGTTTATATAGATGGGTGCTAATGCCCGTCCTGAACGTGACAGAGGAAAGGGGTGCGGTGGAATCAGGCATAAATAAGCCAGCCGGGTTATGGTTTGCCAAGGGGGCCCATCACATGGAGAGCGCCGTCTCCCTTTACGATGAGGAGGGCTATACGGACATAATAGGGCTCCATGTCCACCAGACGGTGGAGAAATACCTCAAGGGCTACCTCCTCCTGAAGGGGGCTACGCCGGGGGATACCCATGACGTAGTTAGCCTCCTTAAAGAGGCATGCAGGTATGACAAGACCTTTGAGAAATACCTCCCGCCCTGTCAGGGTATGAACTGTTACTATCTGGATAACCTCTTTCCTGCCTCCGAATATTCAGAACCCACAGGGGAGGAGATAAAAGGGTATCTGGACGTGGCATGGGAGATAATCAACAAGGTGAAGGAGACAGCCAGGTAGCCCGGCAATGGAATTCCAGGGTGTACATTACGAATCGTGTCATTGCGAGTCCGCCTCAGGCGGAGAAGCAATCTCCCTGCCCGGCATAGTCTGCAGTCCGAAGTTCGGGACCCGGAATTCTAACCCCTTCCCCAACTTTTCCTCCAGAGGTTTTACCTGAATCCCCTCCTAGTCTCCCCTGGTTCAGGGGAATAAGGGGCCTTTCTCGTTTCTTTTTCGTTTACGGGCCCTGTCTCTCCGCCCCCTCGTTATCGCCTGGGGCAAGTTTCAAATAAAACCTACAATCCTATAGTAAAGGTTTATGACCGGATTCCGATTATTTTGTACATCTTTTGGATTCGCTTCGCTCGCTACGGGGCTGTTGCTCCTTATCGCCACTATTTTGTCAGGGTGTAAGGAGACTTCTCAACAAAGACAGACCTCTGAAGACTCAAGGCCAGCCCTGAACCAGACCTGCCCTAGAGCGGAGCGAAGGGACGGTTCAGGGCCAGCAAGGAGTTCCGAGTTTACGTATTCTGCCAGAATTACCCAATTGCCGCAGGATGCCAGGGAAGTAAGGGTTTGGCTTCCCGTGCCCCAGTCCGATGACAACCAGGAGGTATCAAAGGTAGAGATTAATGCCCCTTACCGTTATACGACGCACACGGAACATATATACGGTAATAGGATGGCATTTTTTGAACTCCACGAGGATATACCACAGGAGATACCATTTGAGCTGAAATTCAGGGCCACTCGCTATGAGGACCGCAAGGAAGTAGACCTTGAGTTCCCTACTGAAAAGGCAGGGCAATTTTTGCAACCCTCCCGTTTGGGGGCCATTATTCCAGAAGTAGAGGAGATAGCGACCCGGATAAGGGATACCAGAAAAGACCCGCTAAGTCAGATGTCCGAGGCCTACAGTTATGTCCTGGGTAACATGGAGTACAAGAAGGAAGGCACGGGCTGGGGTAGGGGTGATACACGTTGGGCATGCAGTGCCCGATACGGTAACTGTAGTGATTATCATGCCCTCTTCATTGCCCTGGCCCAGGCCCTGGGTGTCCCTGCCACCTTTGAGATTGGGTTCCCCCTGCCTCAGGATAAGAAACAAGGGAGTATTGGTGGGTATCACTGCTGGGCCCATTTCTATCTGGGAGAAAAGGGCTGGGTACCTGTGGACGTCTCCGAGGGGGATAAGAACCCCGATAAGAGGGAATATTTCTTCGGCGCCCATGACGCCAACCGTGTGAAGTTTACCACCGGCAGGGATATATGGTTAGTCCCCAGGCAGAAGGGTGAACCCTTGAATTTTTTTATCTATCCCTACGTGGAAGTAGATGGCATCACCCACGAGGAGATGGAGCTAGAGTTCAGTTTTAAGGACTTATAGAGACATTACAGGTGTTTCTCTTAGAAAGGAGAAAACAGATGCTAGGTTATTTCTCTGGAAAATCTAATGTAGGGGCACGTTGCAACGTGCCCCTACTCACATTGGTACGAGGCCTCTTGAGTGCAATTCTCTTCCTGTCTTTGACCATTCCTATCTATGCAAGTGAGATAATCAGCGTTGCAGGAGACCCATGCACCATCCCGGTAATGGAAAGACTGGCAGAGGCCTTTGCCAGGCAGACCGGTACGTACTTCAGCATAGCCTCTGGGCCTTGCATGAGTGGAGTAAAAAAGGTGGCCGATGGCGAGGTGAAGATTGGGGTCAGTACACAAAACATGGCAGAACCCCCTGAAGGCTGTAGTAAGGCAGTAATTGCTAAGGCCCCGATTGTCATGATTGTGAATAAAAAGAACAAGGTAAAGAACCTCTCCTTAGAACAACTAAAGAGGATTTTCTCAGGGGAGATTACAAACTGGAAGGAGGTGGGGGGCAAGGACCTTCCTATAAAGCTGGTGATGCTTGAACCATGCGTCATGACAACCCTGTCCAAACAGGTCTGCCACTATGGAGAAACCGTAGAAACAAGAAAAGTCTTCCCCTTTGTAAGGGTGAATGCCGTAAAGGATACCAATAAACTGGTGGAGGAGGAATCGGCCGCCCTTGGTCAGACCCTTTATGGCTACGAGTCTTCAAAGGTCAGGGTATTGACCATAGATGGCTACCTTCCTGGCAGAGACACCTTTCCGTCCAGGTACAATCTCTATGAGGATTATAACCTAATCACGTTAGGCGAACCCACCGGGGAGGTTAAGGAGTTTATTGACTTCGCCCTTAGTCCACAGGGGCAGGAGATAGTGGCTGGGCTGAGACATATCCCTGTAAGACCCTCAAGATAGCCCCTCCTATCCCTTTTTCGCCTCAGGCGGATTAGAGCAGGCGTAAGGGCGGGTTTAAAACCTGCCCCGACATTATATAAATAGGGGGTTTTCAGAGGTCTCAGGCCGTAATAGATTGAGACTTCTGAGAAACCCTCCAAGATGTCATTCTGAGGGAGCGAAGCGACCGAAGAATCTCAG
>JASEHG010000042.1 GCA_030018855.1 Candidatus Brocadiaceae bacterium | reverse complement strand
CAATTCATGAATTGCCCCTACAGCTTACCATTTGAAAGCCTGGTAGAAACCTGTTAGAATCAGTTGTCAGTCGTCAGTTGTCAGAAAACTGAAGACTGAAGACCGAAAACTGAAGGAAGGTTTCTCGTGCATTATCAACCCCTTAGCATAGTCTTGGCCTTATTCATCATCACCCTGGTTCATACCGTTGAGCCGCATCACTGGATGCCCTTTGCCCTGGTGGGGAAGGGGCAGGGGTGGTCTATGGCAAAGACCTTGACCATAACTGCCGTGAGCGGGCTGGGCAAATCCCTGGTGAGCGTAGCCCTGGGGTTTGGGGTGGCCTTCCTGGGACTCCAGGTTACCAGGTACGTGGAAGGCGGTGAGGTATTAACTAGTGGTTTGTTGCTACTGATGGGTCTAGGTTTTATTATCTTTGCCAAAGACCACAAGCACGGTAATACCTCTACTAATCCTGTCCTTTCGGATAAGGCCGCGTTACTTTCTCTTTTTACTATGGCCATCTTATCACCGTGCGTGGAACTCCTCCCCATATTCCTGGGCGCCAGTACCTTTACATGGCCGGTCCTACTCCTCATGGCCCTGGCCCTCACCCTGGCCAATATCCTGGGGATGGTCTCCCTGACTGCCCTGGCCTATAAAGGGATAAAGGTGCTTAATCTGGAGTGGCTTGAAGATTACGAGAGACAGATAATTGGTTCGTTATTAATTCTTACTGGTTTGGTCCTTATCATCTATCATCATTCCTGATGGAAAAAGAAGGGCTGAGAAATATACCCTCTGTTCATGAATTACTGGAGAGCCAGGGGCTGGCCAATCTAAGCCTTACCTATCCCAGGGGTCTAATCGTCTCTACAGTTCGGGAGGTCCTTGAAGACCTGAGAGGGCAACTGAGAGTAGGGGCAATTCATGAATTGCCCCTACCTGATGCCGTTGTCTCTATGGTAAAGGTTAGACTTATGAATAAGACCAGACTCTCCCTACAGAGGGTGATAAATGCCACGGGGGTTATCATTCATACCTGTCTGGGGCGTTCACCCCTGCCCCTAAAGGCCCTGGAAGACGTCCAGGAACGGGCGAAAGGTTACTGCTCCCTGGAGACCGACCTGTCCACAGGGAAGAGGGCGCCCAGGGGGGAGTACCTGGAGACGCTGATTTGTACCCTGACGGGGGCAGAGGCAGGGATGGTAGTAAACAATAACGCCGCCGCAGTCCTCCTTGTCCTGGACACGCTTGCCAGGGGTAAAGAGGTCGTCGTCTCCCGCAGTCAACTGGTAGAGATAGGCGGTTCCTTCCGTATGCCTGAGGTAATGGAGAAGGGTGGGGCCATCCTCAGAGAGGTAGGCACTACCAATAAGACCTACCTTGCCGACTATAAGAAGGCAATAACCCCGAATACGGCCCTCCTCCTCATGGTGCATCCCAGCAATTTCAGGATGGTGGGCTTTACGGCCGAAGTGGGTATAGCAGAGCTAGTAGCCCTGGGGAGGGAGCACGGCCTACCCGTAATGTATGACCTGGGCAGTGGGGCCTTGATTGACTTTGCCTCCTATGGCCTTTCCCACGAACCCACCGTCCAGGAGAGTGTGGAGGCGGGGGTGGATATTACCACCTTCAGCACGGATAAACTACTGGGAGGCCCCCAGGGGGGGGTGATAGTCGGGAAGAGGGACCTTATTAATCTTATGAAAAAGAACCCCCTGACGAGGGCCCTGAGGATAGGCAAGCTATCTATTGCGGCCCTGGAGGCAACGCTGGGATTGTACGCCAATAAGGAAACCCTCACAGAGACCCTACCAATCCTGGAGATGATCGCCCGTCCTGTAGAGGAGATAGGAAGACAGTGTCGGGAATTTGTCCAGGAACTCTCTGAGACGACCCCTGGAGTAGAGGTCTCCATAGAAGAGGGCTTCTCTACCATAGGCGGAGGTTCTCTCCCCGGCGAGGAGATACCCACCAGACTCCTGTCCATAAACCCCAGACCTCACAGCGCCCAGGAATTGTCTGATATGCTGCGAACGAACGTCCCCTCTATCCTGGGAAGGATAGAGAGGGATAGGATACTCCTGGACCTCCGCACCGTAAGGAACAGGGAAGAATCTAGGGAGATACTCACTGCCCTGATTAGATGCTATCAAGAATCTAATCCGCCTGAGGCGGAAAGGGTTTAAAAGTTCAAAGGTTTAAGGACTCAAGTGAAGAGGGCTGTAATTGGTACCGCAGGGCATATAGACCACGGCAAGACCGCCCTGGTGAAGGCCCTGACGGGGATAGACACTGACCGCCTGCCTGAAGAGAAGGCCCGGGGGATAACCATAGACCTGGGGTTCGCCTACATGGACCTGGAAGGTAGCGGGAACATTCCCCCTCCCCCTTCCCCCTCCCACGAGGGGAGGGGGACTTGTCTAGCCAATAACACTGCCAGGGCAAAATGGCGGGTAGGCATTGTAGACGTCCCAGGGCACGAACGCTTCGTAAAGAATATGCTGGCCGGGGCCACTGGTATTGACATAGCCCTCCTGGTGGTGGCCGCCGATGACGGCGTTATGCCCCAGACCGTGGAACACCTGGAAATACTGGAACTCCTGGGGCTTAGACACGGTGCAGTGGTTATCACAAAGAAAGACCTGGTAGACAGGGAATGGCTTGCACTGGTTAAAGAAGATATTAAGGACCTGACAAAGGGGACGTTTCTTTGGGGGGCGCCGCTGATAGAAGTAGATTCTCTAAAGGGGGCAGGGATTGCAGAACTAAAGGAGGTAATAAGAGGGCTGCTGGAAGGTATGGAAGAGGGGGACATCCAGGGCCTCTTCAGGCTCCCTATAGACAGGGCCTTTACCGTCCAGGGCTTTGGTTGCGTGGTTACCGGGACGGTGCTTAGCGGTCAGGTAAAGGTGGGAGAAGAGGTGGAACTACTCCCCGTAAAGGAGGTAGTCAGGGTAAGGGGCATAGAGGTCCATGGGGAGAAAGTAGGGTCCGCCGTAAAGGGACAGCGGGCGGCCCTCAATCTCGGAGGGATAAAGACCTCTGAGGTCAGACGTGGTTTTGAGCTGTCGGTACCGGGTTATCTAAGCCCTACCGAACTCCTGGACTGCCATCTCCATCATCTCTCTAGTACCGGGAGTCCGCCTCAGGCGGATTCCGCCTCTCACCGACCCCTCAGGAATGGAGAACGGGTACGGTTTCATATCGCCACCACGGAGGTTATGGGCAGGGTGGTGCTCCTGGATAAAGAGGTCTTAATGCCTGGAGAGAAGGGCCTAGTCCAATTCCGCCTGGAAGGGCCCGTGGTGGCCGAGAGGGGAGAACACTACGTAATCCGCTCATACTCCCCATGCCTCACCATAGGTGGGGGAAAGGTCTTGAGGGGCTGTGCCTCCAGGCTTAGACGTTTCCAGGAAGATACACTCAAGGAGTTGCAACTCCTCCTGGAGGGAGACGACAGGGAGGTAATCGGACAGGCCCTCCGTAGCAGTAGAAATTACCTCCTCTCTGAGGAGGAATTGGTAAAATCCCTCAACATTCGCCCCTCCAGGGTAAGAGAGGTAGTAGAGGAATTAATAGCTAAAGGGATTTTGACCACAATCAGAGAAGACTCCAAGGTATTGTTAGTGGACAGGCAGAGGTTGGAGTCCTCAAAAATTAAGATGCTGAAGAGACTGGAAGATTTCCATAGGACTAACCCCCTAAGGGTGGGGGTGGAGGAGTCCGCCCTGAAGGTACACCTCTCCAGGGAGATACCTGCCCCCCTCTTCTCCTTAGTCCTTACTGAACTGGGCCGTGAGGGTCTTGTTACCATCTCAGACCGTAGGGTTTCTACTTCAGGTTTTCAGGTCAAGCTCTCTCAGGAGGACAAGAAGATTGCGGAGGAAATGGAGAGGGCCTTCTTGCAAGGAAAGTTTAACCCGCCGGCCCCGGAGTCCGCCTTAGGCGGATTAAGTCAGGGATCCGCCTCAGGTGGATGCCACCCTCAAGGACCTTCGCAACGGAAGACGCACCAGGACCTCCTTTCATTACTCCTGGAACAAAAGACCTTGATAGAGATAGAGAAAAGTCTTTACATCCATGCAAAGGTACTGGAGGAGTTAAAGGGGCTGGTAGCAGGCTTCATAAAGGAAAAGGGCTCCATAACGGTAGCAGACCTCAGGGACCTCGCCAATACCTCCAGGAAATATGCCGTACCGCTTCTGGAATACCTTGACAGGATACACTTTACCAGGAGGGAGGGGGATAGGAGGGTACTGCACGATCCAGTAGGGAGTAGACAGTAGGGAGTAGGTAGAAGGGAATGAGGTGGGGTTCTGCTTACTGCTTCGCAGGCTAATCCGCCTGAGGCGGACTACGGCTACAACTATTATTTATATTTAAAAGTGGTACTCTTCGTTCTTCCTGTCAAAGTCCTTATCACTAAGCCCGACGTTCAGCTTTATATTTTTGAATGTGAAGGATTCTACCTCATCGTTCTCCCAGAGCCAGAAGGTGACCTTAACGGGCATGAAGTGCTCCGCATCAAAGTATTCCTCTGCTGAACGGCATTGATAGCCATTATGTCTCCCCTGTGGGGATACGGCGAAAGCTACCTTATGGGCAGGACGCCCATTGACCTCCTCCGTGCTACAGCTAACCGCCATGATGTCATTATTCTTTCTGGCCTCCTCAAACTCCTTGCAGGACATGGAGATAATCCCAACAAAACCCGCATCCTTAATAGAACGTTTGCTAAACTTCTTCATCCAGAAGCCTTCCGGGTCTAATTTCAGGGTCTTCTTTATACCGAATATAAGTTTCTTGTGGACTATCAGCTTGTTGTCATTCTGCCCCTCTACGTACAAGAGCTCCGCACCGTCATTATCTCCTTTGAGCCATTTGAGATAGACCTTAAAGGGCTTTTGAAATTTTATAAGAGTACGCTCGTCTTTCTCTAGCTCCCCGTGTACGTGCACCTGTTTGTAAATCTCTGCGGTATAATCCTGAAGGTTGGCATAGCTATCTTTGGCCTTAGTCAAGAGTTCTGATGCCTCATCCAGGTGGGCCTGGAGGTCATGAAAATGGGCGGTAGGCCCTCCCACAGTCGCTTTTGGCGTCTCACCTGCCCTCGCTTGGAGGTCATGAAGATGTGAGGTAGGCTCTCCCTGAGCAGAGGGTAAACCCAGGAGAATCAGGGTGCACACCAGAGTGGTTACTGCTGAGTAGAGGTGGCACATAGCATCTAACCCCGTAAGACCATTTAAGCCCTTGAGGACAGTTCCTCCTAAAATTTATTTCTTGCCCACTTTTACTACCCTTACCTTGGGCAGTCCAAAAAGGGACTCTCCTTCCTTCCACCTTCCTTCTTCCTGAAGTACCTTAACCCTCTCCGCCTTGCTAAGGACACTCCTCTTTCCAGCTAGCTTCCCTTTAACGACCAGGCTCTTATCTATGCTCAATGCTCGGCACTCCTTACCGTTTTATAAGGGCAGGTGCAAGTTGAAAATCCGCCGTGTCTTGGGCGGGACCTGCCCCTACATGACCCTCACTCCTTACTGTTTTACAAGTTACCAAAGCGTATCCATCAGGCAATTCCCTGTACCGTAAGGCAAAACGGGGCTAGCCCCCCCGCTACTTCACCTTTACAGGGTAGCACCCTGCAAACTGCACCTTATCCTCGTATTTAAACCCTTTAAGCTGCTTCTGAAGTTCTTCCAACTGGGTGTTGTTTCTTGAGTCAAACTCTCCCAGGCACACCACTATCTGAGAACCCTGTCTTGCCACAAAGGCATCGTGTCCCGTACGTTCTTTAAGCAGGGTAGCGAGACCAGTAGCCTTCTCTATGCCCTTGGCCCCTTCCTTGTAAGAAACAACCCTGAGACTCCACGTATCTTTGTCAGAAGCAACCGCCTTGGGAGTAGGGGCTGCCTTTGCCACAGCAACATTGCTGGGCTTCTCTTGAGACGTCTTTGCCAGAGGGGCAGGTCGCTTGGGACTCGCCTTCTCAGCAGATGCAACTTTTACAGATGTTGATTCCGAGGGGCCTTTGGTCAAGTTCCTGTCGTCCCCCAACTTAAGTCCCAGGAAAAAACACCCCACTGCCAACAGTACACCACCCACTGCCCCTAGTACTATAGTCTCTAACCCTACCCCATAAGGCCCCCTCCAATTCCTACGGGGCCTACTACTACCGCTACTACCAACTTCAGAGATTACCAACAGGTCTTCTCCAGGACTACCACTACTTGAACCCTTTACCTCTTTCCCAGGAGAACGCTGGCTGAAGACCTCAAAAAAGGTCCTCCCTTCTTTAGTCATTGCCTTCCCCTTTACATAAGTTGTTTGCTTTCCTTGTCTTGTAAAAACAATAAACCCTAAACTGGAGAATACCTAAGCGTCCTTTATATCAAAATCTCCCCTATTGTCAAGCCTTTATTGACAGCCCCAGGATAAATGATATACTGGGTTTCGTTCCAAAGAGTTTCTAACCCCTTCCAGGTCTTACGCACCTTCGCCAAAGATAGGTCTGCCTCGGGTACGACATGACTAGAGAAAAGGACATATTGTCCAAGATCGAGGGGTTGCGACAGACCATACGCTATCACGACAGGAAGTATTATATTGAGGCCCAGCCAGAGATAACAGATTACGAATATGATAAGCTCATCCAGGAATTACAGGGGCTGGAAAAGGCCCACCCAGAATTCATCACCCCCGACAGTCCCACCCAGAGGGTGGGAGGCGAACCCCTTACCGAGTTCTCCACCATTGAGCACAGGATACCAATGCTCAGTATTGATAACGTTTACTCAGAGAAAGAACTGGAAGAATTCTACAATAGACTCAGGCGTATGTTGGGGGATAGAGAAATAAACTTTGTCGCAGAACTAAAGATAGATGGTGTAGCCGTAACGCTCTGCTATGAGGAGGGGCTCTTCCGTATGGGGGCCACCAGGGGTGACGGCTACCGTGGCGACGACATTACCGCCAACCTCAAAACCATAAAGGAGATACCGCTGAGGCTTGAACCCCCAGGAGGAGAGTTAGCAACGCTAGAGGTACGGGGTGAGGTATACCTGCAGAACAAGGACTTTCAGGCCATGAACCTGGAGAGGGAAGAAAAAGGGGAACCACAGTTTGCCAACCCCAGGAATGCGGCGGCGGGGAGCCTTAAGCTCCTTGACCCAAGGCTTACTGCCAGACGCCGCCTCCGCTTCCAGGCCCATTCCATCGGTTACCATGAGGGTCTCCCCCTGCACAGACAGCAGGAATGCCTTGAGACCTTCAAAGGGCTTGGCCTGCCAGTAAGTCCGCACTTCCGCTTCTGCAAAGGGCTTAAGGAAGTAAGGGAATACGTTGCCGAGTGGGACGTCAAGAAGCATGGGCTAGAATATATGGTGGACGGCATCGTAGTAAAGGTAGACTCCTTTGACCAGTGGAAGCTCCTCGGGAGCACCAGCAAGGCCCCAAGGTGGGTGGTGGCATACAAATATCCCCCTGAGCAGGCCATCTCCCGGATAAAAGATATTGTCCTCCAGGTAGGAAAGTCCGGGGTTATTACCCCCGTGGCCCATCTGGAACCTGTCCACCTGGCGGGTACCACCGTCAGCCGTGCCACCCTCCACAACTTTGAGGAGATGGGCAGGAAAGACATAAGACTCCATGACTACGTAGCCGTACAGAAGGCAGGTGAGATAATCCCCCAGGTGGTAAAGGTAGTGGAGGAAAGGCGTACAGGCAAGGAGAAGGTCTTCCCCCTGCCCAAGTCATGTCCAGAATGTAGGGGAGAGGTGGGCAGAGAGGCGGAGGAGGTCTATCTGCGCTGTTACAATCCCCTCTGCCCTGCCCAGGTAAAGAGACGCCTAAGATATTTTGCCAGCAGAGGTGCTATGGACATTGATGGTATGGGCACTGCTATAATTGAACAACTGGTAGACAAGGGCCTCATTAAAGACTATGCAGACGTATACTACCTTAAGTTTGAAGACCTGGTGGGGCTGGAGAGGATGGCAGAAAAATCCTCCCGGAACCTTATAAATGGCATAGAGGCCAGCAAGAAGAGGGACCTTGCGCACCTCCTGTCAGCCCTGGGTATCCACCACGTCGGAACCCATGCCGCCGAGGTACTCGCCCTGCACTTCGGCTCACTGGATAAACTGATGCAGGCCACTCAGGAGGGACTGGAAGAAGTACACGAGATAGGGCCCGTCATGGCCAGGAGTATCGTAAGGTTCTTTTCTAACCCCAGGACCAGGGAGATTATTAAGAAGCTGAAGACCGCAGGGGTCAACACCCATAGCCTTGTGGAAAAAAGGCCAGTAAAAGAACAGAAACTATCTGGTAAAATCTTTGTAGTAACGGGTACCCTGGGAAAGTATTCCAGGCATGAGATAGAGGCCCTTATAAAGGAGATGGGTGGAAGGGTCTCCTCCAGCGTGAGTAAACAGACGGATTTTGTGGTAGCAGGGGAATCCCCTGGTAGTAAACTGGATAAGGCCAGGCAACTAGGGGTGAAGACCATTAATGAGAAGGAGTTTGAGAAACTCATTGCCCCTACTTAGAAAATGTAGCCGCAGGCTTTAGCCCGCGAAATAACGCAACCTAAAGTCACGCCTTAGGCGGATCCGCCTCAGGCGGAGTTGCGGCTACAGGAAACCAAACCAATGGAAGAACTTATCAAACGTGCACTAAGGACCGCCAAAGCGGATTACCTGGAGATAAGGGTACAGGAGGGTTCCGGTACCACCGTAAATTATACAGGTAAAGAGTTAGAGGCCATCTCCGAAAGTGATAGCATTGGTGGTTGCGTGCGGGCCCTTGTAAAAGGTGGGTGGGGTTTTACGGCCTTCAACGATATAGAAAACCTCTCCGACCACGTCCTTGCCGCCGTAGAGCAGGCCACCATGCTGGGGAACTCTGCCAGACCCCTTGCCCCCATCCCCGTTACCACTGAGTACGTGAAGGCAAAGGTGGATATAGACCCCAGGGATATTTCATTGTCCGAAAAACATTCCTTATGCCAGAAGTACAACAACATCATCCTCTCCTCCAAGCTCATCCAGACCTCCAGCGTCCGCTACATGGACTCCCACGGGGTGACCTACTTCGCCAACTCAGAGGGGAGCTTCATAGCCCAGGAGACCACCTTCTGTGGGGTAACCCTCCTTGCCATTGCCAAGGAGGGGTCAAACGTACAGAGGGCCTTTGAATCAGTAGGAGACCTGAGGGGCTATCAGAACGTCCTGGGGCTGGAGGCAAAGTGTGAGGAGATTAACCACCGGGCCGTTGACCTCCTCCATGCCAAACCCGTGGAAGGGGGCCTTTATACGGTGATAGCAGACCCCATACTCTGCGGGGTATTCGCCCACGAGGCCTTCGGCCACCTCAGCGAGGCCGACTTTACCTGTGAGAACAAAAAACTCCTGGAGGTGATGCAGCTAGGCAAACGGTTTGGTAGAAATGAACTCTCCATCGTGGATGACGGTACCATGCCCGGAGAGGCAGGCACCAATAAATACGATAGTGAAGGCACACCTACCCAGAAGACCTACCTTATAAAGAACGGTATCCTGACCAGCCGTCTGCACTCCCGTGAGACCGCCGCAAAGATGGGGGAGAGACCCACGGGCAACGCCAGGGCCCTGGGGTACACCAACGAACCTATAGTAAGGATGTCCAACACCTATATGGAACCAAGGGACTGGACCCTGGAAAAGATGCTGGAAGATACTCCGGACGGCATCTACTGTAAAGAGGCCCTGGGCGGACAGACCAATATGGAGATGTTTACCTTCAGTGCGGCGGAGGCCTTCAGGATAAGGAACGGCAAGTTGGCCGAGAGGCTAAGGGACGTAGTCCTTACGGGCAACGTCTTTGAGACCCTGATGAACATAGACGCCGTAGGAAACGACCTCAAACTCCATGGCGGGCTGGGAGGATGCGGTAAGGCGGGGCAATTCCCGCTCAGGGTGAGTGATGGAGGCCCACATATCCGCATCAGGAACGTAGTAGTGGGGGGAAGATAATGAAACCCTTACAAAAGGTTACGGATTTAGTTTCCCCCTCCCTTGATGGGAGGGGGAAGGGGGAGGGTGTCACCCTAACCTTAATCACCCCCACCCTTCCCTCCCCCCTCAAGGGGGAGGGAAATACTTCCCCCAATTGTAAGGCCAATGCCTTACCCAACACTTCTTCGGAGGCCTCATAGTGTGAAAGTAGAAGAAAAGATACTTGAACTAGCGCTCAAGGTGGCGGAGGCCGCTGAGGTAATATACGAGGAAGGGGAATCCCGCTCGGTCAGCTTTGAGCATAATAAACTCAAATATATCCACAACAAGTCCATCCGTGGGGTAGGTCTGCGGATTATAAAGGGGGGGCGGATAGGCTTTTCCAGCACCACAGACCTGAGGGTCCCCGAAAATCTGGTGGAGAAGGCCGTCCGCTCTGCCCAGTTCGGACAGGAGGCCAGGTTTGAGTTTCCCCCCTTGAATAAATTCTCTGAGGTCAAAATCTTTGACAAAGACGTAGTAGATTTCCCCACGGAAAAGGCCATAAGCCTGGGGAAAGAGGCCATTAATAAGGCCCTCAGCGTCTGCCCTGATTACCAGTGCACCGTAGAGGTAGGGAAGGGCATAGGCATGAGGCGGCTATTGAATTCCAGGGGGTTGGATATCTCCAAAAACTCCACCTTCCACAGCATGGGTATAGACATCGTACACGCAAAGGAAAAGGGACTGGTCTGGGTGGGGGAGGGGGAGAATTCCAGGAAGACGGTGGACGGCCTCATGAGGTCTACTGAAAAGATACTGGAAAAACTGCGACTGGCAGAAAGGGAGGTCAAGGTCAATTCGGGCCTCCTTCCGATAATCTTTACCCCTAAGGCAGTAGGCCTCCTCCTCTCCCCCCTGGAAATGGGTTGCAACGGTAAACTGGTCCAGAAGGGGGCCTCCCCCCTTATAGGCCGGTTGGGAGAAAAGATAGCAGATGAAAGACTGACCATCTATGACGACCCCACGATAGACTTTGCCCCAGGGAGTTACCCCCTGGATGGAGAGGGGGTTAAGGCCCGGTGTACACCACTCCTGGAGAGGGGGGTACTCAAAAACTATCTATTTGACCTGCAAACGGCGGGCATGATGTCTACCAGGTCCACCGGAAACGGCATACGCGGCTTTTCCTCCCAGCCTGCCCCATCATGCTCCAACATCGTCGTAGTGCCAGGGGACATGAAACTAGAGGACATGATAAAGGACATAAAGCATGGGATTCTAGTAGACCAGGTACTGGGCGGTGGACAGAGCAACACCCTGGCAGGGGAGTTCTCGGTCAACATAGACCTCGGCTTCCTCATTGAAAAGGGCGAACTAATAGGCAGGGTAAAGGACCGCATGATTGCCGGGAACGTCTTTGAGGCCTTCAATAAACTCGCCGCCATAGGAAGCCAGCCAGAGTGGTACGGGGACAACTACGTACCCGCCCTCTACTTTAGTGGACTGAGCGTGGTGGGGTAGGAAATAGTAGGCAGGGTATGTCCAAACGCATCTTACTCCTGGGGCTAAGGCACTACGCCCCCTTCCGTCCTCTCTGGTAATAAGCCCTCCTGAGCCATAGATTCTTCGTTTGCCTAAAACGGACTCAGAATGACAGGGACGGACATAATTGGAGACCTCTGAAAAACCCTACTTACATGTCATTCCTTCGGCTTCGCTCAGGACGGCGTCTGAGGGA
>JASEHG010000041.1 GCA_030018855.1 Candidatus Brocadiaceae bacterium | reverse complement strand
GGAGCCTAACTACGCTGAAGCCCACCTGTATCTGGGCCTGGCTTACGATTCCATGGATAGCTATAGGGAGGCCGTCGGGGAATACGAAAAGGTGCTTGCCCTTAGGCCACAGGACGCCGTAGCCAGCATCAACCTGGCCGAGGCCCACAAAAACCTTGGGTTAACCCTGGCAAAGGGAGGGCTGACCAAGGAGGCAATCTCCCACCTCCAGAAGGCCACGGAAATCCATCCCGAGTTGGTGGATGCCTACCTCCACCTGGCAGAACTCTATGAAGAACACGGACAGCTTGAGGCGGCTATCACCGAGTACCGAAAGGCTGTAGGCGTAGACCCAGAACTGGCCAGTGCCCACCAGGCCCTGGCGACGGTCCTTCAGAAGGTAGGGCTGACCGAGGAGGCAGAAAAGGAACTGGCCGTTTACCAAAAGCTCACCAAAAAGGCCCAGACAGGGGGAAAGGGGCTAGGGAACAGGGATTAGGGACTAGAATTAAGAATCCAGAAGTCGGAATTCAGTAGTAGGTGATGGACTATGGACTTTAGACTATGGACTGCGGACTAAAAAAAGTCTAAAGTCCAAAGTCTACAGTCTATTTCCAGTCCAACTCTGTCCCCTGCCCCCTAGCCCCAGGCCCCTACTTTACAGTAGCCAGATATTTCTCAAAGACATCGTGGATATTCCCCTTGAAGAAGACCATATAGACCTTTTCCAGGGAGCTTCCCTTTCTCAGGTGTTCCAGTATTGTATCTACCATTATCTGGGCACACTGTTCCTTTGGGAAACCAGCTATTCCGGTCCCTATGGCAGGGAAGGCAATGCTCTTTATCTTCTTTTCTTCAGCCCTTTTTAGGGAATTCTTTATAGAATTGAGGAGGGACTCCCTGGTAGTGAGGGGTCCTCTAAGGCCCATACTGGCGGCATGGATGACGTACTTGGCCTTAAGGGCTCCTCCCCCCGTAATAGCCGCTTCCCCCAGCGGGATAGGGGCGAGTTTATTGCACTCCTCCTGGATAGAAGGACCTCCCTTCTTATGGATAGCCCCTGCCACTCCTCCCCCCATTATTAGCTCAAGGTTGGCGGCGTTTACTATTGCATCTACTTCCATCCCCGTAATGTCACCCTGCTTGAGTATTATCTTTTCTTTCATAACCCCTTCCTCCTTTTGTCCAGGTAAATTTGTAGGATAATCTGGGCCGCTATCGTATCGGCCCTTTTAGTCCTTTCTTTCCTGGAAAGTCCCCCTTCCTTCATAATCTTGTGGGCACCTGCTGTGGTTAGTCTCTCATCTACCATGTGGACGGGCAGGTTAATCTTGACCTTGAGGTCTTCTACAAAACGAAGCACCTCCTGGGCCTCCCTTCCCAGACTGGCGTCCATCCTCTTGGGGAGGCCCACCACTATCTCTTCAACCCCTTTCTCACGTATCAGCCGAGACAACTCTTCCATATCCTCTTCCAACCCCCTGCGCTCCAGCGTCTCAAGCCCCTGGGCGGTCAGGCCCAGCGGGTCGCTCAGGGCCAACCCCATCCTCTTTTTACCGTAGTCTATCCCTAGTATTCGCAAGGTATATTCTTTGTCCACTTGTAGGGGCAGGTCTTGCACCTGCCCTATTATTTCGGGCAACCATCCGCCTCAGGCGGATGGCCCCTACAAGGTAATTAACCAGTAAGAAACATCAGTACTACCCCAGACCCAAGGGGCGTAGAGATATTGTCGTCCTTTAGCGGTAAAGACTCAAGGAAGGAAGCAGTCAGGGCTATAGGCAGGGCAGATATGGGAGAAAGATAGAGGAGGGAACAGAGATAGGCCACCAGAAAAAAGGCCAGAGAGCCCATCACGCTCTTGGAACGATTATAGGGGAGCGGCCGTCCCTTCCAGGTCTTTCCTACAAGGGTAGCTGCGGTGTCTGCAAAGGCCAGTATCCATATTACCACCAGGGCCACCTGGGCAGGAAAGAGTAGAAGGGACATTATCACGCCAATGGCCATGGTAATCGGCCCAGTAATAAACCCCCGCCTCTCCTCTTTCCTGATACACGCCATGGTCATGGGGCCTAACAAGGGTACTAGCCTCCCGTTTAGCCGTCCCACCTCAGAAAGGGTGTAAAGCACCACCAATAGGACTAAGAAACTTATGGTGGGGAGGAAGTAGAGGTCTGCGAGAAAGGGCATGGCCCCGGCCCACACGTGTACCAACTTCCTCCTTATCTCCTGAAACCATTCTTTCCCCTGGTTTACCTCTCCACGACCATCTATATAATCCAACAACCCTCTCAGGTTGTCTCCGTCCACCAGGTAGTCGGCCTTTTTTCTCACAATGAAGGCGGCGTTCACGCCTATGCTCAGGCCTGCCTTCTCCATGATGGGGAGGTTATTGGGGTCATCGGCTATAACTACCACCTCCTCCCACCCAATATCTCGTTGCCTGGTGAGTTCTTTTATGAGGGACTCTTTTCCGGTGGAAGTGTTTAGCTCCCCTCCCACCGTCCCGGATAGGGAATCGTCAAGGAACCCTATGTCTATACCAAAACCCATGTCTGCCCCTAGCTCAAGGGCCAAATCCCTGACCAGAAAGTCTGGTACCCCACTACTTATAATGGCAATTGTGTGGCCCTTACTCCGCAGGGACTGAATAACCTCCTCTACACCCCCAATGAGGCGCATCTCCTTGTATACCTCCCATAGGGTATTTAGGGATATACCCTTAAAGCCTTTATACACCTCCTCCAGTAGCCTCTCAATAGTGAGCCTCCCCAGGTCAAAGAGTATGCAGAGATAATAGGTGCGGAGATAACTGAAGAGCCCCCGTTGGCTGGATAATCTTAGCAGATACTGGTCCTTGAAGATGACCCCGTCCAGGTCAAAGACTATAAATTTACCTTGTTGCATTTTACTTAGAATGAGACCTCTGCAAAAGTCTCAATAACATGTCCTGTCATTCTGAGTGAGCCGTAGCTCTGAGCGTAGCGAGGGGGCATGTCTGAGCATGCCCCCTATAGGGTTGGAGGCTGAGCCCCCAACTTTAGGTCTGTCCATTTCCTTCAGTCCCATCCCCTCTAGAAAGAGGGGATAAAGGGGTGTGTATCTAGGACAGGTCTAAAGACCTGTCCCTACTCTACTCCTTACTCCCCTCCCCTGCCTCCTCCAGGGCCTTTAGTCTCCTGAGTATTGAGGCCTCACTCTGCATGCCTATGTATTTCTTTAGGAGGTTTGACCACGAGATGTAAGTAAAGGCGTTGGGGTTCGCATGGGCAAGGCCCTTCCTGACAAGGAAGGCGTCGTTTTCCCACATGTACAGGAAATCCCTCTCTATCCGGCTGGGATTACCCTCTTTTGCCCAGAACTCACCATAAAAACCCCCAAGGGTGTCTGGCCACTTCTCCTCCACTGGGGGAGGGGCCTTTGGTCTATCTGCGGGCATGGGGAAGAGGGCCTTTTCCTCGTAAAGGGCCTTTAGCAGTTCATAAGACTCCTTAACGTAGGCGAAGACCTGGTCAGAGGCCAGGTCCATGGAGGTGAGGTATTCCCTGGAAAACCTTGTGGAGTGGCACCTGGCGCAGGTCTCTATCCAGGCAAGTCGCCTATCCATCAACTCCGGGTTCTCGTTAATGTACTTACTGGGCGGGACGTTCTTAAAAATATTGTTGTAGAAGAGGACGTCCCCTTCCCCCATGATGGCCTTCCTGACCATGTTGTGAGAGAATTTCCCCCTGTAATACATGTGACAGGAGGCACAGGTGGGGGCGGGGTACTGGGCCTCCTTCAACGGTTCTTCCCAGTCCCACTTGGAGCCCTCGGTGGTGTAGATGGTACCATGCTTGGAGTGTAGATAGTCCTCAATGTCGGGATGGTCCGGCCCGTTGTGGCAGGTAGCGCAGGCCTCCGGTCTCCTCGCCTCTGCGGCCTTGAAGGCATGGCGGGTGTGACAGCTATCGCACTTGTGCTGGATGTTATGGCACATGTCACAACCCTGGACTATGTTTTTATCCGTAGCGGCCCAGACGTCTGTCCCCAGGTTAGCGTCGTAGGAACGGGCATGGCTCTCCCTGCCCTCGGGCCAGTCTGGGATGCCGTATTTGGCCTCTGAGGCTAATTCCTCTACCTCCTTTGGGTGGCAGACGCCGCATGTCTCAGGCATAGGCATTATGAGCTCAGTCCCATGGTTTAACTTTTCAGCACCGGGCCTGCCGTGGCAGTCTATACAGCCCACCTGGGGAACCTTCCTCCCCAGACGTGCCTGCATATCTTTTAGTTCTCTTTTCTGATGGGAATTAAGTCTTCTGGAACTTCCATGGGCACTCTCGGCCCAGGACTTCACCAGGAGGGGGTTCAACTTGGAGTGGCACTCCTCGCAATCCTTCTCTATGAAGACACCTTGTGGTATGGACGGAGGCTTGTAGAAGTACTGTGGCGCCCAGTATTTGTGGGTAGGTATGGGGTCCCAGTACTTTCCGTACGGGCCTACTCCCTTACCTGCCTCTCCCGGGTGAGTAGAGGATACTTCCTTTTCTGCCACTGCCCCTTCGTCCGCCAGATTTGCTTCGCTCACTGCGGGCTTAGGCGGATAAGCCGTGGAGGGTATGTCCACATGGCCTTTTTCCGCCTCCGTTGAGGGTGGCCCTGCTACCTCACCGACGGCGGGCTGTAGCACCGCCAGGTAACAAAGAGAGAGACAAAATAAAGACACGGCTAAGATACCAACCAGGCCTTTTAGAGACACGGTTGCCCTTCCTCCTTTGTAGGGAGTGGTCCTGCCACCTCGTAGCCGCAGGTCATGTCAGAGGCAGATTCGCCTCGGCGAACTTTAGTCCGCCTTAGGCGGATTAAACGCAAGTTACCCTTCCTCCTCTTGTCTGGAGTGGCACTGCCACTCAAAGAAAAAAGAAAAGGGAGACTGGGGTGGACGACGGGATTCGAACCCGCGACCCTCAGAGCCACAGTCTGATGCTCTAACCAACTGAGCTACGCCCACCACGACGGAATGCGGAATTCGGAATGCGGAATCTTAACTCCGCATTCCCCACTCCGCATTCCTCACTGTTTATACCACCCCACAGGGAATTGTCAAGTCATGCCTCCTGAACAGGGCCTGCCCTTGACAAGCCATTATTTTCCTTTAGATTAGAGCAGATGTCTCAACGAGACCTTTTTCTTGACCTTTCTTGCTCGGAGTGGATTTGCCCTTAGTAGATAGGAGTACATAATGATTATCGTGATGAAACCAGGCTCCTCCCAAGAGGAGATAGACCATGTTGTCAAAAAAGTGGAGGGGGTAGGGCTTAAGGCAGTCCTCCTCCATGGTACGGAGAGGAATGTCATTGCCTGCCTGGGGGATAAGCGGGATATAGCCCAGGACTTCTGGAACGCATTACCTGGAGTGGAAAAGGCAATGCCCATCCTTTCCCCTTACAAGATGGCCAGCCGGGAGGTAAAAGCCACCAGTACCGAAGTACCCCTGGGGAACTTCCCATTTGGGGCCAAAAAGATAGGGGTTATAGCAGGCCCATGCGCAGTGGAGAACAAGAACCAGCTCATCTCCATAGCCCAGCGGGTAAAGGAGGCCGGGGCCGTGGCCTTGAGGGGAGGGGCCTTTAAGCCCAGGACTAACCCATACGCCTTCCAGGGCCTTATGGAAGAGGGGCTAGAGTATCTGGCAGAGGCGCGGGAGAAGACAGGACTCCCCGTGGTTACGGAGGTCTTGAGTCCAGAACACGTCCAGATGGTAGCCAAGTATGCCGATGTGCTCCAGATAGGCACCAGGAACATGGGCAATTTTGTCCTCCTGAA
Organism: Candidatus Brocadiaceae bacterium; assembly: GCA_030018855.1. Classification (GTDB taxonomy): domain Bacteria; phylum Planctomycetota; class Brocadiia; order Brocadiales; family Bathyanammoxibiaceae; genus 2-12-FULL-52-36. The sequence goes on along the minus strand of JASEHG010000041.1, from coordinate 6,846 downwards.
GGCCGTGGGGGAACAGCCCAAGCCTGTCATACTCAAGAGGGGGATGTCGGCCACCCTGGAGGAGTTCCTCCTGGCCGCTGAGTACATCCTCTCCAGGGGCAATACCAACGTCCTCCTCTGCGAGAGGGGCATAAGGACCTTTGAGAACCACACCCGCTTCACCCTGAGCCTGAGTGCCGTACCTCAGTTGAAACAGCTTACCCATCTACCCATCATAGTAGACCCCAGCCATGGTACAGGAAAGAGCAGTCTGGTAAACCCGATGTCGAAGGGGGCGGTGGCGGTGGGGGCAGACGGCCTCTTGATAGAGGTGCACATAGACCCGGAAAAGGCCCTGATAGACGGCGCCCAGACCCTCTCTACGGAGGAGTTTAAACGCCTGATGAAAGAGCTAAAGCCCCTGGCCCAGGCCGTGGGCAGAGACATCTAGTAGGGGCGGGGCTTGCCCCCGCCCTGGTTAGTCGTAGGGGCGACCCTTGCGGTCGCCCAAATGCCTGTCAAAACAAATAGGGCAGGGGTAAACCCTGCCCCTACAGGCTACAGGAGAACCTTAAAATGCCAGAAACAAAGGGATTAATCGGTACCCAGGAGATAAGGCCCTCTAAAAGGCTTGCCTCTATCTCACCCTATGCCTTTGCAGAGGTGGATAAACTGGTGGCCAGCCTTAAGGCCCAGGGCATTACCCCCATAGACTTCGGCGTAGGAGACCCCACTACGCCCACCCCAGACCTCATCCGCCAGGCTACCCAGAAGGCAATAGACACTAGAAAGGGTGCCGGCTACCCAAGCTATACAGGCTCTAAGGAATTCCGCACCACAATTAGTGAGTGGACGAAAAAGAGATTTAACGTCTCAATAGACCCCGACACAGAGGTCACCTCCACCATAGGCTCCAAGGAAGGGGTGTTTAATTTCCATGAGGGCTTCATTGACCCAGGGGACTACGTCATCATCCCCACCCCGGGTTATCCCCCCTATGCCAGGGGCACGTTGTTTGCCGAGGGGAGGCCCTACTTCGTCCCCCTCCTACCAGAAAACGGCTTCCTGCCCGACCTTAGCAGTATTCCCAAAAAAATCTGCAAGAAGGCCAAACTTATGTGGATAAATTACCCCAATAACCCCTGTGCGGTAAGTGCCCCCTTGAGTTTCTTTGAGGAGGTGGTGGCCTTTGGACGAGAACACAATATCATAATTGCCTCAGACGAGGCCTACACCGAGATGTACTTCAACCATCCACCCCACAGCATCCTGGAGATTACTAAGGAGGGCGTGGTAGCCTTTCAATCCCTCTCCAAACGCAGTGCGATGACCTGTTACCGTGTGGGCTGGGTGGCAGGGGACAGGCGTATCATTGACATATTCAAGAAGGTAAAGACCAACGTTGATTCAGGGACGGCCACCTTCATACAGGACGGCGCCATTGCCGCCTTAAAGGATGAAGACCATGTCCGACAGATGCGGGAAGAATACCGGCTAAAGAGGGACCTCCTGGTAAAGGCCCTCACCTCCATTGGTCTGCCTGACTGTACCCCGGATGCAACGTTATACCTCTGGCAGAGGGTACCCGAAGGAGAGACCTCCGTAGACTTTGCCAGGAGACTCCTTGACCCAAAGATAGCTATTGTAGTCACCCCAGGGTCCTGGATTAGCGATAAGACCGAGGCTGGCCACAACCCAGGGGAGGGCTACGTCCGCTTTGCCCTCGTCCCCAGCCTGGAGAAGACCAGGGAGGCAGGCGAGAGGCTGAAGGGCCTGTAGGGGCGAACGGCCGTTCGCCCCTACTCCATGCCCGTTGTTGGGGCAGATCCACCTCAGGCGGATGTCTGCCCATGTCGTAGGGGCGGGGTTCACCCCCGCCCAAAGGGGTAGAAACCTTGACTTGCTGAAAAAAGGGACTGAAACAGGGGTTAGTCTATGCATAAGCCCTTCCAGCTCTCCAGATTCCGCTTCACTATAAAGGCACTGGAGGAGATTGTCTTTCCTGCCTACAAGGGTTCTGCCTTCCGAGGCGGATTCGGGTACGTCTTCAAAAAGGTGGCATGTACACAAAGGGACAAAACCTGCGACACCTGCCTCCTCAAATTCACCTGCGTCTATTCCTACGTCTTTGAGACCTCACCACCAAAGGACTCCGAGATTCTAAGGCTCTACCCCCGGGTGCCTCACCCATTTGTCATTGAACCCCCCCTGGACGAGCGACTGGCATACCCGCCAGACTCGGAAATAACCTTCCACCTCGTCCTCATCGGCCGGGCCATAGACTACCTCCCCTACTTCATCTACACGTTCATTGAGCTCGGCAATGCAGGCATTGGCCATAACCCTGTAGCCGCAGGCTTTAGCCTGCGTAAAAAACGCAGCAAATACACCCTCACAAGTGTAGAGGGGCTTAATGAACAGGGCGACCCCACCCTCATATACACCCAAGAGGACAAGACCATCCTGGCAAATCCCCCCATTATACGGTTTACACTCAGCCCAGGTGAAGAAAATGTAGCGTCGGAGCTTGCTCCGACGTTAGGACTGCGTTTTCTCACCCCTACCCGATTGAGATATGAAGGCTCACTTACCGACCAGCTCCCCTTCCATGTCCTCATACGAAATCTCCTCAGGCGAATATCCGCCCTGTCCTATTTCCACTGTGGGCAGAGGCTGGACTGGGACTTCAAGGGTCTGATAGAGAAGGCAAAGGAAGTGGAGACCCTATCAAGCGATTTAAGGTGGTGGGACTGGGAGCGCTACTCCACCCGCCAGGGGCAGAAGATGAAACTTGGGGGGGTGGTAGGCACCATCCAGTATCGTTCCGAAACAAAGGCATTGACAGGATTCCTACCCCTGCTAAACTTAGGCCAGTACATCCACGTAGGCAAAGGCACCAGCTTCGGATTAGGGTGGTATGAGGTGATGCAGGAGGGCGAAAAATGAGCCGTGAGTTGGTTCCAGAAATGCACGACATGCTGAAGCTAACCAAGTACAAGCATGATTTCTCAGATTTCCCCACAGATAGATTTAAGGGCCTTATCCCAAAGACCGAAACCTGGGAGGGTGTTATAGGTCATCATCTCAAAGAAGGATTTCCTGCCTTCCCCACTACACCATCTACATTTCTTCTGAAAATAGCAGATTCTTTAGCATCTAGCTTTTCAAGGAATAAACTAAAGAAGTCTGCAAAAGGAGTTGAAGAAGATTATGCTGAGGAAGACCCAGCAGATAAACATACAGTTAATACGCTCTGGTGTTCAAAAGAGGGGGAAGATAAGAGATTAGAAAAGGAGTCTCCTCAGATAAGGGCCTTGCTTGAATTTTACAATAGTGACCCTGGTGCGGAAGAATTTTTTGCTAAATATGACAATATATTGAGGACAAGAGCTGAAGATGCTCATAAGGGAATGAATGTTACCAGTCTCTTTACCCACTGCAGGCTCACAGGTAAATTTTATCGGATTCTTCAGAAAAACTTCGCTGTGGAACCCAAAGAAATAGGCACTACCATTGATGCCGTTGGTAGAATACTTGGCGATAAAACATACAGCCAGTGGCAACTATCCATTGCAAATTGTAGGTTTAGATTCCACCAAAAACCAGTTAGGGCGAAAGACCTTAACATATTTTTACAACTAGAGGAGACGGTGGGAAAAATTAGATGTGATTTTGCAGATAATGTCCTGTTTAGTACTCCTGAGGAATTAATCTTTATCTATGCAAAGGAAGAAGATCTAGATAGAGTTTTAAAAATGGCTGCGGATAATGGGCTGTGGTTAGAGTTAAGAGTAGCTAGGAGACTTCTCGGGCAACTTAGTCCTGACGTCTCAAGGCTGGACAAAATAGGCCAGAACTTCTACGGGGTGACAGACGAACAAATAGAACCCCCTATTTGTGAGATATGCCAGATGAGGCAAGGTACTAAGGAATGGAAAGAGGGGGAAGGGCCTATAGAATATCTATGCCCTACCTGTTACGACATCAGGGACAAGCGTGCGCCCCTAACAAAACTGAGGTACTGGATTGATGAAGGGGGCGAGGGGCTTAGCCTCCTATGGGTAAAAATAAAACTAGACTACGACCTGTTAAATAGGGTGTTAAATAAGTTTTATGTTGATTATCTAAAAGGACTTGGGTTATCTACCACCGAGGCGACAACGAGGTTCTCTATAATCTCAGAGTTTCAGGAAGGCTACGATGCATTCCTCAGAGACTTCAGTAAAAGGATTAACAATGGGTTTGGTGGGGAAAATGTACAGAGGGTGCTAGGGGATTTTTATTGCATAAAGGCAGAAAGTACTAAAGATATCCTGGAAGTGCTTAAAATTTATAAAGAACTTCTAGAAGGCCATTTCTCAAAATTCTTGACTCTTAGCATTGATTCTCCTCTAACCCTCTCTATAGTCCTATCGCCTTCTAAATTCCCATTCTTTCAGTGCTGGAGAGTTATAGAGGATAGTGAGCCTGATATTCATATTGCCTTAGTTGGCCACGGGGAGATAACTATAAAAAACAAAAACTTGAGGGAATTACTCCTGGCCTCCGAGACAAGGTATCGTAAGACAGCCTTGCATAAGCTGGCCGAGGTATCAAGGCTCTCCGAGGCCCTGGCAAGACTGCGCTTTGAAGACAAATCAAGAGATGAGGACTCTCAGACCTATAGACAGCTTCGGGAGAGGCTATTACCCTTGGGTATGGGATTCAGGGACATTCTCACTTTCGCCAGGATTTTAGAGGATTAAAGATGGCCTTTATAGAATACCAGCTTACCTCTCAGGTCCTCTGCATGGGTGAGCGGATTAAGGCTGGCATCTTTAGACCCTGTGCCAGGACCATCCGCTACAGTCAGATTACAGGGGCGCTGAGGAAAAAGCTTGGTCTCCCAGACCTCCATGCTGTGGGATACCTGGTAAAAGATGATGATTACAATATTGTCGATCATTTCATATACTCCCCCAGGGATAGGGCCTCGGATATAAGCAAAGTTCCTTTACAGGTAGAGTATCTTACTAATGTGGATGGAAGGGTCTATGTGGTGGAAAATGAGTCGGCGAAGGCACTTCCTGAAGAATTTACTATAACTATGGGCGCCTTGTTATCTAAAGGTTTCGGGCTTTGTAATATGAAGAAGCTCCGACTATTAGAAGACAGACATGAGGAGATGAGAATCGTTGGAGAGTCAAGGGATTTTGAACTTAAGGTTCGCATCCCAGAAAAATACAAGGACATTTTTAACATTAAAAAAATATTTAAAGAAGTCTATGGGTTTCTCTTTGAACCTGATGAAGAACAACCTTATACAGGGCATTACGTCCGCTCCCTTTTTGAAGGGAGTGTCGTTATAGGCCCAAAGATTCTCCTGAAAGAGAGGCCAAGACATGGATAGGATAGAACAACTCTTAGAGGAACTAAAAAAAGATAGATGCATTTGGGAGACGGGAGATAGAAAAAGGATATGGTTTACTGGACTTGCTCAAGATGTAGCTGATATTTTTGAGAAGTACGGGTTCGGTGTTACTAAAGTCTATTTAACCAAACGAGAAGAGCGCCGTGAGGCTGACCAGGCAAAATCTCTCCAAAGGGTAATAGAGAAGTTCAGAGGTTATCCAGAAATAGAAGCAAATAGATCTATAGGTCGCTGTATCATTAAAGCCCTTAGTTCTCTGCGGGAAACGGAGGTGTAAAATGGCAATTAAGGAAGAAGGATACAACATAGTCCTTGAGACCCTTGACCCCTGCAGGGTGGGAGGGGTTGAGGATAAATTGTCGGGTATTCATAACCCGGTAACAAAAGTAGGTGGCAGAGTGTGCATACCAGGTGCGTCGCTCAAAGGTGCGTACAGGACTAAGATTGAAGAGTTCTTGATAGACACAAACACCAGGACCAATAACCACGATAAAGCCTCTAAACCCTGTATACCCAGTACAAAACTTTCTTCCAATGAAGAAAAACTAATAGGTAAATACAGGGATAGAAGGGGAGCATGTCATTATCCTTGTGACCTTGAAGAGGGTCACAGAAGGGGTAAATGTGGTAATGAAAGGCATCCTATCTGTCCTGCGTGTTATCTCCTGGGAGCAGCAGGGCTAAACGGATTTGTAAGGACTGTCCCTTTTTTATTTGCCGATACCTCTACTAGCCAGCTCTATTCGGCGGCCATGGACAGGGCAACAAATACCGTAAAGGAAGGCGCTAACAGACCGTACGAGGTTATCCCTTCACACACAAGGTTTGAAGGAGAGATGGTTATATTAATTGAGGATACCATCTTAGGCTGGAGACTTGGGGAGCCAAGAACCGCTGCAGATAAAACTTTAGGTGATGCCTGGCTGAATGGGAAGAAACTAGACCCTGATAAACTTATAAAGGAATATGTCAAGGATAGGTTAGAGTCTATTCAATGGATAGGGGGGTACAAGTCAAAGGGCTGTGGGAGGGTAAAGATTAAAGTTGAAGGGCCTATTTAGGTCTTGCGAGAGGGTGGTGGGGTTACGGGACCCCAGGAGGTGCTCGCAAGTTTGTAGGTAATTGTGGTTTAGGAGGTTAGGGAAAAACATAGGCGTTTTGGTGATTCTGGATTTATCATAAGTGGCGTAGTTAGTTTACCCCTCGCAAACGGCCTTATAAGGCATTCAGAAGAAAGGAGTTACAAGGCCAGCTGTAGAAACCTTGACCTGATGTAGAAGGGATTGAAACACCTCAAATTCTATTTTTAAAGGCTTCGGAGGTAGGTAGAAACCTTGACCTGATGTAGAAGGGATTGAAACGCGATAGTGGCAGTCTCTTGCAATATCCACCATTGCCCGTAGAAACCTTGACCTGATGTAGAAGGGATTGAAACAAATTGCCATGAAACTTATAAA
>JASEHG010000040.1 GCA_030018855.1 Candidatus Brocadiaceae bacterium | reverse complement strand
GGGGAAAATCACCCTCCCCCTACCCCCTCCCCTCAAGGGAGGGGGAAATCTAACGATACCTATGCACTTTTTCATATCTCTCCTTTCCGCCTGAGGCGGAGAGGTATTTTTATCATCTCCGTGGTCTCCTCTGTGTCCTGAAACTGCCGCTAACGAAGAAGGCTACGTTTCCAAAGAGGACTAAGAGGATTACCAGACAGTGGGTCACGCTCTGGGGTCTCATACCCTCAAAGGCCTGGGCCTTGCGTTCCACCAGTACCTCGTACTCTGCCGCCCCTTTTAGGCCTGCCATGAGGCCATTTATCTGGCGGCTGTCTAGAAAGGGGTACATCTCCGGACCGATGACTGCCGTACAGCCGGCCCCCATCTCAAACTGGTATTTTTCCCTGCCGAAGGCTATCCAGGTCTCTATCGTAACCCCGGCCGCCAGGTCAACCAGGTAGTCTATGTCCCTGAGGCTCTCTACGCCTTGTAGTGCCGGCAGGGTAGTAGTGTCGTTTCCATAAAAGTCTTTCAAGAAGGCGGTGTGTATGTCTTCCCCCATATTGATAACCAATGAGGCCCCTCCTGGTTTGTAGCCCAGGAAGACGTAGTCCTCTTTGTATTTCCTCTGATAAATAGAAGCGATGGAGTTCAGGGCCTGCTCGGCCAGTCCTGTCCCCCCAGGGTTATGGGTCATGCCAATCACCTTCACCCCCCGCTGGAAGCAGTGGTGGAGGAGGGCGAGGGCCATGGGCTGGAGTTCTTCCTTGCTTGAGGGGTCGTAATCAAAGGAGAGGAGGAAATGGGCGCCTGGAGGCAGGGATTCTATCTTGTCAAATATCTGCTGTACGGGTGCGGTGGCTGGTACGGGCAGGCTAAAATCTACGAGCAGTGACCCGATGACCGCCAGGGCTACGGCCGCAAAGATTATGCGCCTGTCTATATTGAGGAATCTTCCCATTGAACCCTTAAACCTTTGAACCCTCTAACTTTGAACTTTTGGACTCTTAAACTCTTGAACCACATGTCTTAGTTTTCCCCCATCCAGATACTGCCTTTCTACCCTGTCCCCTGTCTTAGTCTCCTCCGCCCAGATACTGCCTTTCTACCCCAAAGATAATCTTGATAGAGGTGGCAATGGCACCCAGGCTAACGCCCAGGAGTATCCCCCGCTTGGCGGCCAGATTCGGCACACCCATAATCCAATCTGCCACCACCGGGATATAGGGGGAGATGAGGGCCCCTACAGGTACCCTTCCCAGCATGACGATGATGGCGGCTATCAGGAGTACTGTGGATTCTACCGTCCTGGCCCTGAAGGTCCTGTAGGCCGCCGAGGCCATAAAAAAGGCGAGGATGGAGAAGATGGTGGCCCCGGCAGGTACCTGTACGTAGAGGAAGAGCCAGTCAAACATGGTGTCTTCCTTTTTATCATGCCAGAAGGCCTCTCCGCCGTTATAGAGGCCAAAGGCGATGGTGATACCTGCACCCAGGAAGACGAAGATACTGTAACCCCACCCCGCGGCCTTTCTACGGATACGGGTCCAGTGGAGGTGGAAGAGGCTGTATATCCCGATGAACACGGCGAAGCCTGCAATTATCCTGTCCCAGCGGGTCATGAGTTCCAGGAAGGCCTTGGAGTGGGGATGCGGGACGAAGTACTGAAAGGCCATAAGCACCCCGACGGTAAAGGCTATGGCCAGAGGTACGGTTCTGCGTAGAAAGGACAAGTTGTGCCTCCTGTGTCAGAATGCCCGAAAGACCTGACTGATGAACCCTATGCCAAAACTGGAGAGGGCCGTCCCGAAGAAGAGGATGACTATGATAGCCGCCTTGCCCAGGTCCTGTGCCCTGAGACTCCCCAACAGCATTGGTTCCCTGGAGAGATAGGCACTGGCGGCGTACAGCTCTTCTCCCATAAGGGTGTAGTCGCAGGTGGTGATGAAAAAGGGGAGCTGGGTATAGGAGTCAGTGCCTGCTATCTGGATGGCCCCCGTGGAGGCGCCCGTCTCGGCCAGGATGAGGCTCTCGGCATAGAAGTAGCCCATGAAGAAGTTGGCCGCCGGTCTCTCCCTGGTCATGATGCCGCCGACCGCCGCCACGTAAGGGAACTGTTCAGAGGCCACCATTACCACGTTATCCTGGTTATAGGCGTCCGGACGCCCGGCCTCCAGATAGGCCTCCTTGACCACCTCCTGACTGACTGAGAGGACGATGGGGTCGTTGTTCACCACCTTGAGCTCGGCGTCGTACTCCGCTATGCGGTTGGCTATACGGCTCAGGATGTTCACTGAGGCCATGGTGGATATACTGCCCATGCCGGTGAGACCATGGACGAAGAGCACTGGCCTGCCCATCTCCGTGGCCCTGCCCAGGGCCTCATCCACCGCATCCAGCCCACTTATCTTCCGCAGGAAGAGCTTGGGATTCCTCCTGGCATGGATTATAAAGAATAGCACCACCCCAGAGAAGGCTATCATAATTATAAAGTTGTTTAACTTAGCGGTATTGAACCAGTTCCCCCTGGCCCTGCCTGACACTACCTTCTCTACTGGGATGAACTCCTCCCCCCTGGCTATGGCCAGCTTGAAGTAGTAGAGGGCCTTTCTGTTCTTATCCGAAGAAAAGTGGCGTCTGGGGTCTATCTGGAGGAGATGAGTGTCCTTGTTTCTCTTTCGGAAACCAAACCGCTCAAGGGCACTGTTTTTATAGTAAGTGTTTGACCTTACCCTCATGACCTCCTGCCAGGGCCCCTCGGGAGAATTGGCCATGTGGAGGACATAATCTACCTCCGGAGAATCACTGGGGGAGGCCCGCCAGACTAGACTGATGGACTCCCCCCCATCATTGGGGGTATCATACGCCTTGAAACTCTTTGGGGGTATAAGCTCTCCTGCCTGGAGGGGGATTAAAGGTAGCAGCATAAGTCCAGCTACCACAGTTATCATAAAAAGTTCAGTGACAAGTCTCAAAGTTTAATCATCTCCACATTTGCTTTGCCCTGTAGGGGCACGGCGCGCCGTGCCCCTACAATGACAAGTCTCAAAGTTGTATCATCTCCACGTTGGCCCTGGGGATTATAATAGTAGAGTTATCGGCCAGGGTTATCTCTACCACCCTCACCTTTGCCTCTGTCTCAATGGTCTGTAGTTCTGCCGGCAGGCTCTTTACCTTCCCAATCTTGCCGAAGTAGGGTTCCCTTATGACCCTGACCATGGCTCCAACCGCCATGCCCGTCTCCACCAGGGGTTCCTCCGTTTCGGGGGCAGCCCCACCGCCATCGGCCAGTGGGATGATTATCTCCGGCCTGACTACCCCCGCCCTTATCTGGGTGGCACCGTTAATGGAGGCCTTCTTCCCCCTCCTGGCCTGAAGGAGTTCAAAGGTCTTTTTTGCCATATTAATCCTGGAGAAACCCTCCGTAAGTATTAATGTTAACCCTACTTTCTCAGAACCCGTAATGGCTACGCCCAGGTCGTAGCCCAGGAGGGAGCGGAGGTCCTCATCATAGACCCCCCCCGTAACAATCCCCAATACTCCCATATTCCTGGCCTTATCCATTGCCTCCCAGGTTACCAGTGAGCCGGCTACAAGGATTTTTCCCGCATGGTCTTGCCTTATCCCCTTAGGTTCTAACACCTCCTCGGGGGAGCTTACGCCCAACTCCAGGGGGCCTACTGCCTCCCCTCCTACGCCAAAGATGCCATGGATAAAGGTAGCACTGGTCTCCACCACTACCCCCTCCTTCTCCATCACCTCCACCACCTCTCCACCTATATAGGCCCTGACCTCTATGGGTTGAGGCGGCTCCCTCAAGAGTACCTGGCCCGTTATACTTGAGATGGTCTCCACGGTCCCTTTTATTGGGGAACTGCAGGAGGCCTTGAGCCAGGCGAAGAGGGACTTACTCTCTGCCAGGATTTCGTCCTTTTCTACAGGGTCTCCCTCCCTCTTGAGCATATATTTTACCACTTCTCCGGGCGGTATGCTCAACCTTCCTGCCACGTTTACGGAGAAGACCTTTCCGGGGAGTTCCGTCCTGGCCACCACACCCTCTGCCTCCACACGGTCTCCCCTTTTTACCACCACCTCTCCAGGGAGGGGCAATATCCTGGATTTCCTTATCCTGGTCTTCTCGGCTACTCTTAATCCTGGGGTGTATGCGTGGGTCATAAATCACAAGTTTAAAGGTTCAAGAGTCTAATGGTTCAAGGGTGGGGGTAGGCCCCCAGGGCGTTGGCCCATTTCTTAAGGAGTTCTATACGGTTATTTTTAGGTATGTTTAAGGGTCTTCCCCTTGTATCTACCACCAGCCCTACTACCCCTCCGGTCACCCTGGCCTTCAGGTCATGTCCCTTGCCTTTACCCAGGTCAAAGGCCCTGGCAGGACGGGCCTCTAGCTCCGCCTCCTCCTTCGGGCCGAGGGGGTAAAGCCTCAATTCTCCAAAAGGTACGCTGTCCTCTGTCTTTCTGCCATCCGTGTAATTTAACTTAATCTCCAGGCATTTCTCACCCCACCTGCCCGTATTGGTGATGGCCAGGCACGTGCCCAGTGGGACCAGGCAATCTTTTTCAAAGACCTCCTGGGCGGCGGCCGGTTGGATAGAGGACAGCACCCCGAGATGGGGCATCATGAATATGCTGTCCACCCCCAGTCGGGTTATGCCCTCTGGAAGGAAGGCATCTATGAGCATGAGCATGGCCTGGGGGCGTCTGGGGGCATGGGAGAGTACCCCTCCACTCCCGATGAGAAGGTCCAGCTTGAGCATATCCACAAGTCCCTCTTCCTTTACCTCCTTAAAGGTCTCTGATATGTCTCTCACCCTCTGTACGCCTTTAAGGCCCACGGCCAGGGATTTATGCTGTTCAAAGGCCAGACGGAGGGCCTCCCTGGCTATCGCCTGTTCCATCTGCAGTTCTTCCTGGAGTTGAGGTATGGTAGTGGGGCGAATCATCTTGTTCTTTACACGATTGCGCAGGTCTGCCTCGCCCATGTTAAACGGTATCCACCTAAGTACGTTCTCTGCCCCTGTCTCGGCCAGGACGTTGGAGATGCTGTAGCTGAGGCCCAGGTTGGCGCTCACCGTCCTGGTAAAGTTACCGTCAAAGACTGAGAAGACGTCGGTAGTAGCGCCGCCGATGTCCACCCCAACAATACTTATACCATGTCTCCGTGCCTCATTCTCTATAATTACCCCAACTGCGGCCGGGGTAGGCATAATTGGAGTGGAGGTCCAGGTCATGAGTTTCTTATAGCCGGGGGCATGGGCCATGACGTGTTCCAGGAAGAGGTCCTGTATCTTCTGTCGGGCGGGCATCAGGTTCTCGGCCTCCAGTGAGGGACGCAGGTTCTCAGTTATCTGGAGGTAGGTCCTCTCTTCCAGTACCTTGCGTATAGTGTCCCTTGCGTCCTTGTTTCCGGCATAAAGGACGGGGAGTTTAAAGGTGGTGCCCAGTCTGGCCCTGGGGTTTGCGGCGGCGATGTGTTCGGCCAGCTCTACCACGTGGGACACGGTACCGCCATCGGTGCCCCCGGAGAGGAGTATCATGTCTGGACGGTGCTGACGGATGAGCTCTATCCGTTCGTGCGGGAGCCGCTTATCGTTAGAGGCTATAACGTCCGTAACAATGGCCCCTGCCCCCAGGGCCGCCCTCTGGGCACTCTCGGCGCTCATTGACCTCACAGCCCCGGCTACCATCATCTGTAGTCCCCCGCCGGCGCTACTGGTAGATACGTAGACGTCTACACCCTCATCCCCCCTGGCAGGCATGATAATCTTTTCCCCATCCAGTATCTTCCTGCCCGATAGCTCTTCTAACTCGGTGAAGGAATTTAGTGCCCCACGGGTGACGTCTTCAAAGGGCGCCTCCACAGTGGTAGGTGCCTCTCCGCGGCAGGTCTGTCTGTACTCCTCCCCCTTTTTCTCTATGAGGATGGCCTTGGTGGTAGTGCTGCCGCAGTCCGTGGCCAGGATTATGTTAAGGTCTTTGGGTTCTACCATTACCATAAAACCTCTGAAAGGTTGCGATTTAATACCCTCCCCCTTGAGGGGGGAGGGTAGGGTGGGGGTGAACTACACCCTCCCCCTTCCCCCTCCCCTCAAGGGAGGGGGAAGTCGGTAAGATTACGTCTCAGCCATAGGGTTTCCCCGTAGGTCTCCCTATAACCATTTCTATAAATGCTATGTCAGCTTTTAGCAGGGCACTCACTCTTTTTCCAGCCTTTTTATAGTCTCTATGAGGCGTTCAAGGGTTGAACGCCTCTCCAGGAGGTGGGAGAGCCTGTCGTATTCTTCTTGCGAGAAGAGGAAGGTCATAAAAGGTCTAAGGAAGTGCATGACCTGGCTTCCGATGTAACTGAGCGGTATAAGGGATTCCAGGAAGAGGATGGCAGGGGTAGCCATGCGGCGCCGTATCACTGCCTTAGCCAGGCGTTCCAGGAGGGCAAGCTCCTCCTGTGTGAGACCCTCCGTCCCTTCCAGGGCAAAGGCTCGCCTTAGCGAGTCTGCCGAAGGCACGACATGCCTCAGCCCTTCCCTAACCCCTTTAAGACCTTGTAGTATCCAGCTCACGAGGGGCGATGTTAGCATGAAGGATTGGGCCTGTCAAATTAAGTAAGCTAGTAGTCAGTAGCCGCAGGCTTTAGCCTGCGTTAGGGCGCAACCTAAAGGTTGCGGCTACCTGGCTTTTCCATCTCCTCCGCCGCCTCTATGGCAGTAAGGATGTATAATTTTATTAGTAAGTCTGTAACTCAGGTATCAAGGAATCCCTCTTTTTTAAGGTATTCTTCAATAGCAAGGGTTATAGTCTCCGCCCTTTTCAGGTCTTCCTCTGCATGGTCAGCCGATATTGAACTGAGATATTCATAATCGCTGATTTGCCTGTCCTTAAAAAGGCGTTCTATCCATATTTGCTAAAGCTCTCCGGGAATAAGCCTTTATGAATGCATTCTTTATTGAAGGCCCCTATGACCTGCCAGTGTTTTGAATAAGTTAACCCCTTAGTAAGCAAAACCGATTGCACTGCATGGAATACGGCATAATAGGCCTTTGAGGAACAGTCTCCATAATACCCCTTGGAAAATAAGTCTCTAGCAATCTCAAGGGATTGCAGGGATTTTTCTTTCATCTTCCTTAGTTGGTCTGAAAGTCCCTCCCTCACAAAGTTATCCCTTCTTTTCGGACGTTAATGAAAAGGGGTTCATAAAGGTGGGTTTCAAACGTCCTTACATCGTGGACAATGGAGGTAATCAATACATCGTTGTCCCAACCAATCTGCCAGACTATCTCGTCTATCTCGTCTCTAATCTCTTTGGTTACTTCATCCAGCAATACCAGCACGTCGTAATCCGAGTCTGGCTCGTAATCCCCCCTTGCCCTGGAACCAAAGAGGATTATTTTCACCAGGTGTGTTCCAAACCGTTTTCTCAGTGTAGAGGCTAGTTGTTGAATTGCCCCGTCAGGTTTCTGATTTTTCATTGTTTTTCCTAGCCTTCCATCCCCTCCGCCGCCTCTATGGCCTTGAGGAGGCCTTTGGCCTTGTTGAGGGTCTCCTCGTATTCCTTCTCTGGGACGGAATCGGCTACTATGCCGGCCCCTGCCTGGATGTAGGCCGTGTCTCCTCTTAATACTATGGTACGGATGGTTATGCAGGTGTCCATGTTGCCCGAGAAGTCCACGTAGCCTACCGCCCCACCATAGGGGCCCCGGCGGGTGGGTTCCAGTTCCTCAATAATCTCCATAGCCCTTACCTTGGGGGCGCCTGAGAGGGTGCCTGCCGGGAGGCAGGCCTTCAGGGTGTCAAAGGCGCTCCTGTCCTGCCGGAGCTTGCCTGTTACGGAAGAGGTAATGTGCATGACGTGGGAGTATTTCTCTATAATCATCCTGTCTTCCAGGGATACGCTCCCGTACTCGGCCACCCTCCCTACGTCGTTCCTGCCGAGGTCTACCAGCATTATGTGTTCGGCCCTTTCTTTCGGGTCTGCCAACAACTCCTTTTCAAGCCTCATGTCTTCTTCTTCGTTGAGTCCCCGCTTCCTGGTACCGGCAATGGGCCTTACGGTTATCTCACCATGCTCCACCTTTACCATCACCTCGGGGGAGGAGCCTATCAGCTTAAGCTCCCCCAGGTCTAGATAGAACATATAAGGAGAAGGGTTTATTACCCTGAGTGCACGATAGATATTGAAGGGACTGGCCTGGGTCTTTACGGCCAGTCTCTGGGAGAGTACCACCTGGAAGACGTCCCCTGCCTTTATGTATTCCTTACATCTCTGGACTGCCTTGAGAAAATCTTCCCTCTCAAAGTTAGAAGAGAAGGGCAGGGTTACCTCCCCATCAGTGGTTATGTCGTCGCTAAGGGTCAGGATGGGGGTCCTGAGCCTTTCTATGATGGAGTCAATCTTTCTGGTGGCCTCCTGGTAGGCCAGGGAGGGGTCTTTTTTATCCCCTAGACGGGCGTTTGAGACTACCTTTATGGTCTTGTTCAGGTGGTCAAAGATGACCAGGGAGTCAAAGAACATGAAAAGGAGGTCAGGGAGCTGGAGGTCGTTCATGGCACGCTCGGGCAGTCTTTCAATGAAGCGGACGGCGTCGTAACTTACGTATCCCACCGCCCCTGCCGAGAAGGTGGCCTCCGCCCCTTCTCCGACTGCGGGTAATTCCCGGCAGGTAGCCGGAGGGAGTTCCATAACTAGACCTTCCAGTACGGCCAGGGGGTCCCGTGTCTCCAGTGTCTCTTTAGAAGTACCTCTTAGGACCTCCATGCAGTTGCCATAGCCCTTAACCTCCATAAAAGGTTCCACCCCCAGGAAGGAATATCTGGCCATCTTTTCCCCTCCGGCCGCGCTCTCCAGGAGGAAGGCATGTCCGGATAGACCCAGCTTCTGGAAGGCAGAGACAGGGGTGAGGGTGTCAGCCATGAGCTGGCGATAGACAGGTACTATACGGGCCTTTTTGTCACCAGGAGGTGCTACAGCCTTTGCCTGTCTCTCAAACTCTGGATATGATGGGGAATAAGAAGGCTTCATGTCGTTCCTGAGCCTGCCCTTGATACGCCTTAGGCGGAGAAGGGACATATCCGCCTATGGCGAATTTTGGGTTAGGAGTTAAAGATTTAGGGCATTCTAGCCCAGCCCTTCGGCACTGTCAAGGATGTAGGGGCAGGTCCCGCCCAAAACACGGCGGATTTTCAACTTGTCCACCTGAGGCGGATTACCTATGCCTATATACAATGAGACCTCTGAGAAACTCCACTTGCTTGTCATTCCTTCGTCCTGCTCAGGACGGCGTCTGAGGGAACGAAGCCGAAGCCCTGGTCCGCCTGAGGCGGAGAAGGGGAAGCGACCGAAGAATTTCCTATGAATAGGGGCGAACGGCCGTTCGCCCCTACTTCGCTTCGCTCAGAATGACACACGACGTCAGGGTGACTTTTTCAGAGGTCTCAATACAAGATTGGAGACTTTAGATTTAGATTACGACTTGGGTAAGGATTGCCGTATATCATATCTAGTTTGGGTTCAGAAGTTTACGCAGAGGAAAATTTATTGTGTTGACAATAATGAATGGTTATTGTAGACTTCGCCAAAGGTTTAAAAGTCCCTCTAAAAGAAGGACAAAGACATAATGGAAGTAGAGGTGGCAAGGCCACTCCCTCAGAAAAAGGATAGTTCCTCCCAAGAAGTGTTGGGAACACCTCCTCTACCCCCTCAAGGACTTGACGAAGCCATCCAGCAGACCTCTTCGTTTGTCCCTCTCAAGGAATTCCAAAAACAGGGCATAAAAAATCTGAAGGTGATAAGCCAAAGGGGGCTTGAAGAACTGATAAACCAGGCCGTGGAGTGGGAGCTGGCAAGGCGGTTGGATAAAGAGAGGGAGAGCCACATGGCCCTGGAAGGAGAGGTATCCAGGTTGCGTAAAGAATTGGAGACCCTCAAGAGGGCAGGTGGCAAAGCCACGGCAATTGACGACGAGCAGTCGGACGTCAGCAATCAGCAATCAGGGGGTCAGGAGCAGATAGCCGAGGGCCGGGGGCCGAAGACCACCAGTGACGGGGCCACTCCTTTGTCGCCTAGCTCGCCCAAAGCGAATATCACCAGGGGCTTTTTTGGCAACATTCTTAAGGAGAATCTCAATCTGCGGGGGGTTAATCAAAAGACCTCCGGTGCATAAAACCTTGCCCCGTACTAATGAAGGTATGTGGGAGTAAAGTGAATCTATCAGTAGTCAGTTAAGGAGGAAAGTTAATATGGCCGAGTTAGTAAGGGATTATGGTGAATCGTTATTTTTAGGAATTGACCTTGGGACCTTCAAGACCTCCATTACGGCCAGTAATGGTCTCCGCCAGACGGTATTAAGCGTGGTGGGTTGGCCCAAGGATGAGGTCTCAAGGAAGATGCTGGGCAGGGAAGTGATTTTTGGGACTGAGGCCATGCAACACCGCCTGGCCCTCAACTTGATAAGGCCCTTTGAGAGAGGGGTCATCAAGTACTCTGATAATTCCAGTCGTGCCAGTTCTGAGGAGGTCGCTAACTACAAAGAGGCCGCCAGGGAGCTGGTAAAGCATGTGGTGGGATTAGCAGGGCCTAAGAATGGGCAGAAGGTCTATGGGGTTATTGGCGCCCCAGCCCAGGCCAGTGTGGTCAACAAGCAGTCCCTCATAGAAGCCTCCTCCGAGGTCCTGGACTCAGTGGTAGTAGTCTCGGAACCCTTTTCCGTGGCCTATGGGTTAGAAAAGCTGGAGGATGTCTTGATTATAGACATCGGTGCCGGGACGGTGGACCTCTGCCGTATGCATGGAAGCCTCCCTGAGGAAGGAGACCAGATAACCCTGACTACCGCCGGGGACTACGTGGACGAACTGCTCTTAAAATTGATAAGGGAGAACCACCCGGATGCCCAGCTTACTATCAACATGGTCAGGGAGATGAAGGAAAAGTATGGTCTTGTAATTGATACCAATGACAGGATATTAGTGAAGGTCCCAGTAGCAGGCAAGCCCAGGAGTATAGACATTACGGATGAATGTCAACAGGCCTGCAAGTCCATAGTACCTCCTATCCTTGAGGCCGTTGGGAACCTAATTTCTACTTACGACCCCGAATTCCAACAGCGCATCCTTCAGAGCGTAATCCTGGCAGGAGGCATGAGCCAGATTAGGGGACTGGACAAACTCGTTGAGGCAGGTCTGCAGGAGTACGGTGGGGGCAAGGTCTCCAGGGTGGAAGAGCCAGTCTATGCTGGAGCCAACGGTTCATTGAAACTTGCCCATGACATGCCAGAGGCCCTCTGGAAAGAGCTTAAATAAGTAGACAGTAGACAGTAGACAGGGAAAACCTTTAGATTTCTTGATTTATTGATTTAAGACCTTTAGGTTTGAAAACCTAAAATCTAAGAATCGGCAATCTAGAGTCCAGAAATCTACTCTCCCCCGTACGCTGTCTACTGTAGGACAGGCGGGTGTGCAGGCTTGCTTAGGACTTTTTAACTCAGGGGAAACAATGGAAAAGTGGCTAAAACCTGTTCGCAAATGCAGTGGCTGTAAATTAAATCTGGGAGAACGCTGTGCCGTCTTCCCTAATCCCAGGGAAAAGTGGCACCACGGGTCGTGCTCCGGATACAATAACGAGGAACTAATAAATAAGTACCGGGAAGAGATTGCAAAACATCCCCCAAAGGCGGATAAGGTACAAAGAAAGAAAGTGGCTGGGTCCAGGGGTACAGTGGAACACCATCAGGGTAAGAGCAAGGTTAGTACCCTGCGCTCTGTCCATTAATCCTTAACCGCAGAGGGGCTTGGCACTAGAGTAGGTTTGTAGTCGTAAGGTCTTTTCTCCACGGCCCTGAGGATAGAGCCCTTCACAGCTTCGTAATCGGCTGGTACCTCTACTGGCTGGTTCCTGTATAGGGGTGTTACCCCCTCCAGGGTCCCTTCGTGGTAACGTATCTTAAAATCTGGGAATTTTAGCCCATGGGCAGTGGATATAACCACTACCTTCTCATCAGGTTTTATCTCTCCCCTCCCCAGGAGTTTTATTATGGCGGCCAGGGCTACTCCAGTATGTGGACAGTTGAAGAGACCGGTACGGTCGGCCCTGGCGGCCGCGTTTGCCAGTTCGTCCTCTGAGGCCTCCTCTACTACCCCATTGAAGCCCTGGAGGATCTTTACGGCCTTCTTTATGCTCACGGGGTCACCTATCTGAATCGCACTGGCCAGGGTCTGTTGGGCCTTAACAGGTTTGTATTCTTTGAACCCTTTTAGATAGCTGAGGTAGAGTGGGTTGGCTTTCTGGGCCTGGGCACAGGCAATCCTGGGGAGTTTATCCACGATGCCCAGGTCTTTCATCATCAAGAAGCCCAGCCCAAGGGCGGTAACGTTTCCTAAATTGCCCCCCGGAACCACTACCCAGTCAGGCACCTCCCAATCAAATTGCTGGACAATCTCTATACTGACGGTCTTTTGCCCCTCAATCCGCAGGGAGTTCATGGAATTGGCCAGGTAGATGTTGTTTCTGGCACATACCTCCTTCACCAGCTTCATGCACCCATCAAAATCGGTATCTATGGAAAGGGTCAGGGCGTTATTGGCCAGGGGCTGGACTAACTGTGAACTGGAGACCTTATTCTTAGGTAAGAACACAATGGCAGGGATCCCTGCC